>NZ_OY764863.1 GCF_963668515.1 uncultured Ilyobacter sp.
TGATAATTATCCTCCATTGGTGAAAACCTAGAAGCTTCTCCTCCCCATTTTTCAACCATGGCAGCAAACATTCTAGAGTTTGAATCCATGATTTTACCATAAGAAAGGTCTTTAGAATCTTCTACTATCTCGGTTCCTGTTGGAATTATACCGACTTTTGGTTTTTTATAAACTGGTATTTCCATCAATCCCGCTGACAAAAGAGCCCCTATATCCTGAGGTCTTATCTTGTGATTGGCAAAGAGCACCGGCTCTCCTTTTATTATATCCTCACCTACAGGCCTCACATGCTGCCATGGTTTTGCAGGAGATATTATTTCTACCTCACCCTTATCTAACTCTACAACATCTTCTATCATTATCACAGAGTCATACTCTTTAGGAAGAGGATTCCCCGTATTCACATATACAAAGTCTGCCCCTTCCTTTAAAATTAACGGTGAGCCCTCTCTTGCGGTAATTGTCTTCTTTGACAATACTGCGATTCCGTCCATCGCCGCAGCATTATAGTTCGGGGAAGAAAAATTTGCTGATATAAGGTCTCCCGTGATTCTGTCTAGAGAATCCCACGGGGCTATCTTCTCCACTTCTCTTTTAAAGTCAATTTTCAAAAGAAACGTTTTCAAAGCTTCCTCTACGTCAATATTATCTATATACTTATCTCTTTTCACCTTTTATCCTCCTAAAATGCCCATACATCTACTATATCCCCCGAATTAAATCCCTCTTTATCTGAAGGAATTATTGTATATCCAAAGGCTTTATTTAAAAGACTTATTACCCCTGACTTCCCATGCAAAGGAACTGCGTATTCTCCATCTATAACAACAGGCTGATAAGTTGTTCTTCCTGGAGCCGAGTGAATCTCCTTTTTAAGAATCCTTCTATAGGGTTTGCCTTTATCTTTATTCAGGACATCTTCAAGGAGCGCCTTAAACACTATAAGAGCCGATACTGGATGCCCAGGAAGACCTATGACAAGTTTCCCATGGACCCCACCTATGATTGTTGGTTTACCTGGCTTTATTGACATCCCATGTACCAGGATTTCTCCACCTAGTTCTTTTATGGCTCTGCAAGTATAGTCCTTACTCCCTACGGAACTTCCTCCTGAAAGAATTAAAATATCTGAAACTTCGACACCTTTTTTTATCTCATTCTTCAAAAGCTCAAGATTATCTCCAACCAAGGTACGTCCTTTTAGCTTGCAACCCCATTCATTTACAAGAGCTTCGAGGGTATAGGAGTTTATATCTATAATCTCTCCCGGTTTCAGCTCAGCTCCCAGACTTTTGACCTCATCACCTGTAGAGATAATATAAAAACTTGGATTCACTGATACCTCTACCTCTGTTATCCCTCCAGCAGCAAAAGTACCTATGTTTTGAGGTCTTATCTTTTTCCCAGGCTCCAACAAAACATCACCTTTCTCAAGATCTTCCCCCCTATAGATTATATTTTCTCCCTTTGCTACAGAGGTATTTAAAAATATTTCATCTCCTAAAACTTCAGAATATTCTATCATAACAACAGCATCAGCGCCATAGGGAATCATACCCCCTGTAGGAACATACACTGTTTCATCAGAAGTGATGGTGTATTTGTTTTCTTTTCCCATCTCAGCCTCTCCTTTCAGATTGAGCATAGATGGAATTGAATCTGATGCACCATGAGTACTTTCAGCCTTTACTGCATACCCGTCTACAGTAGATTTATCAAAACTGGGAACAGAATCCCTTGAGACAATCTTGGAGGCAGAACACCTTCCAATTGATTCACTCAAAGGAACAATTTCTTTTTTTGAAAATATTTCAATAAATTGTTTTTGTATTATTTTTTTTGATTCTGCCAATGAAGTCACTTTAAAAAAATCCAATTAATTCACTCCCTTTATGTAGTCCTTCAGTTCAATGATTTGATCTGCCATTCTCTTAATCTGCTCATTATCATGACTTATCATTACTATCCCTGCCTTCTCCTCTAGAGTATATTTACTCAGTACAGATTCAGCAAGAAAGGTAGATTCTTTATCTAGATTGGAAGTGGGTTCATCTAAAAGTATCAGTTTTGGCCTAAAGGAAAGTGCTCTGGCAATGGCGACTTTCTGACTCTCTCCGCTACTCAGCCTGCTCGCATTCTTATCAGATAAGTGCTCTATTTTAAATTCAGACAAAAGAAAATTCACTCTCTTTTTTATCTTTTCATTATCCCATTTCCTTATTTTTAAAGGATAGGCTATATTCTCATAAACAGTTCTTTTCAGTAAATAAAAATTTTGCTGAACAAATGTTATATCCATCTCGTCTATTCCTTTTTTTAAAATTTCTCCTTCAAAATCCTTTTCTAGCCCAGATATCAAAGAAAACAATGTGGTTTTCCCCAAACCATTTTCACCTCTTACAGCTGTTATTCCTAGAGTATCTATCACCATTTTTTCTATATCTAAAACTCTTCTTTTACCAAATGATTTGACAAGGTTGCTTATCTCTATCATAGTTTGTCTACTCTCCCTTGTGAAGTATATACACCACACTGTTGATGCCAAATGTTAACATCATAAGTATTATTCCGAGAGCTATCCCCATTGGATAGTCCCCCATGGAATTCAGCATAGAAATAGTCGTTGTCATTACCCTGGTTCTTCCTTTGATGTTCCCCCCTACTATCATTACAGCTCCTACTTCTGTTATAGCCCTTGAAAAACAAGTCAGAAATATCACCAGGAGTTCTTCCTTAAGTTCCTTCAAAACCAGTATCAGCAACTCCTTTTTCTTTGCCCCTAGGAGTTTTCCTTCATTTTTTATTCTTCTTCCTTGGAATTTCGAAAGCTTATATGAGAGTCCCATCCCCAGTGGAAAAACTAAAAGAACCTGGGCAATTATCATCGCTCCAGGTGTGTAAAGAAGTCCTAAAAATCCAAATATAGAACGTCTAGACATAAGAAGTGCTACTACGACTCCTATTACTACAGAAGGAACCCCCATCATTGAGAACACTATCTTTTCAAATAATCTTTCTCTTCTAAACTTTCTTAGACCTATGGATACACCAATCGGTATAAACAAAGCTGTGGCTATAAGAGTTGCACTTAATGAAACCAAGATAGAGAGTAGTATAATACTATACAACTCCCTATCTAATTTTACTAAAAGAGTAAATGCTTGAGATACTCCCTGTATTATATAATCCATAAACTAATTTTTTCTGTCTGGGACAAATAATGACATTCCAAATTTTTCAACACCAAATTTTCCAACTTTATCTTTTATTGCCTCAGAAGAGATCCAGTCCATAAATACCTTAGCACCTTCAGCATTTATATATTTATTTTTTGAAGGATCGATAGTTATAACTCCATACTGGTTTAGAAGACTTTGATCTTCCCCTACTTTTATTTCAAGATCAAGATCTTTGCTCAAGTTTAGATAAGTAGCCATATCTGTAAGGGTATAAGCCTGCATCTCACTGGCTATTTTCAATGTAGCTCCCATTCCACTTCCTGAAATAATATACCATCCACCTTTAGGAGTTATCTTATTTTCTTTCCACAATTGAAGCTCTTTTTTATTTGTTCCAGAGTTATCCCCTCTTGAAGCAAAATTTAACTTCTCCTCGCTTATTTTTCCTAGGGCATCTTCCACAGAAGACATCTTCAGATTATCCTTTGGACCTACAATCACAAAATAATTATGAAAAACTTCCCTTCTCTCCTTACCATGTCCATCTTCCATAAACTTTAACTCCGAAGGCTTTGCATGTACTAGAAGAACATCAGCCTCTCCGTCTCTACCCATTTGAAGAGCTTTACCAGTTCCCACTGCGATAAGTTTCACCTTGTATCCTGTTTCACTTTCAAAAGTTGGTATAAGATAATCCATAAGCCCTGAATCTCTTACGCTGGTAGTAGTAGCTAGAACGATATCTTTATTAGACTTCGCAAAAACTCCAACTGAACAAAGCACCCCGATTAACAATATTAGTAGCGACCTTTTGATTTTTACCATTTTTTACTCCCCCTTATTCAATTTGTTAAACTATTTAAAGTCTATAAAAAGAAACTACAGTGTAGTTAACCTTTTATCAATTTTAAATTCTGATAATTTTTATCTATTTCATAGTATTTTTTAACTACTTAAAAACAAATAGTGGTAATTTTTTAAATTACCACTATTTGAAATTTTAATTCAATTTTATAAAAATTACAACTATAAATTTTATAAAAATAAATTTTATTATTCACACTTCAAGAATTTTAAGCCTCAAAACTTGAAAAACTATTGTTCTCCAAATCTATATATAACACCTGACTTTGTAAAGAATCACCCTTGCTTAGTAATAGTTTCAAGGTTTCTGACACTTGTATCGATGCAGTTAAAGCCGGAGTAAAAGAGGGATTCCCAAGTTCTGCCTCTATACCCTTCTCTATGCCGCCATACATTTTTTTCAGTATAAAATCCCCCGGCCTTATTACCGCCACCTGAGCTACCCAGCCCCCGATTGCTCCGTGAACCATGGTAATCCCCAATCTAGAACATTTTTCTTCCACCATTTTTTTCAGAGGTATAGAATCTAACGCATCTATTACCAAGTCTATATCCGTTAGCAACTTTTCTATATTTTCCTCATCAATTTTAAGGTTGAACCCCTCTCTTTCGATATCTGAATTTATTGCTTTTATCCGTTTCAAAGCTTCATCCACTTTTAAAAATCCCAGGTTTTTTTCATCAGAAAGGATCTGTCGGTTGAGATTACTCTCATCAAAAACATCAAAATCAACTACCTTGAGATTACCCACTCCCAATCTTGCCAGCATTTCGATTATATAACCACCCAGTCCCCCACATCCCAAAACCAGAACTTTTTTGTTTTTCAAAACTTCCTGTTCCTTTTGAGAAATAAGTTTTTTGTTCTTGAGGTAGCGTTTTGAGTCTGCCATACTAACCTCCTCCTACTGGAGGGAATAAAGCTATCCGGTCGTCGGGTTTTAATTTTTTCTTAAAGTCTTTTTCCCGGCGTCCGTTTTGCATAATGATGACAGTTGATCTGTCTATCTCTCCGATCAAGTCCATCAGCTCATCTATAGAAAAACCTTCTGGAATTTCAAATTCTTTTACTCCCCTGCTTTCCTCGGGGAACATCTCTCTGAGATTAGCAAAAAGTCTGACCTCTATCTTTATCTTCCCAGCCATCTACCCTCCTAAAATTCCAGTGTCATATCAAGCTCTTCGTCGGTAATGTCAAAGACAACATTATGCGGCTCTAAATTTTCATTGAAAAACTCTGGAAGCCTGTCATGGGCCTTTGTAAATCCGGCCCTTTTATTAAACTCTTTTTCCATTTTGAGAATTTCCTGCCCCAAAGTTATTACATCTTCAACCCCTATACTGGTGTTGTATTCTGCATTTATCATATTTACGATTTCCTGAAGTGCTCCTTCGTTATCGAGGATTGCAAAGGCCACAAATAGGCACAGTCCTGTACTGTCTATAGCAGCTGTCGCCACTTGAAGGTTTCTCGAAAGATCTACCTGCCCCTCTTTCTTTAGAGGATCTACAGTTCCACCTACTCCTAAAATATTTGCAGTAACAGAATATCCCGCTGTATGGTCGGCACCCATAGGACTGGTAGCATATGTTACCCCTATACCCTTTACTGACCTCGGGTCATAGGCAGGAAGAGCCTGTTTCTTTACGACTGGTACCCTCTCTGTACCGAAGGCCTGCCCTGTAAATGCTGCCCCGTTACCTATAATACGACCTATAGGAGATCCCTTCCCTACTTCTTCTACAAGTTTTATAGCGGCCTTGTCGTCTCCTAGCTCTATATATTTCCCTTCCATGGCAATTCCCACGGCAACTCCTGTATCTATGGTATCTATCCCTATATCATCACAAAGTCTGTCCATTTTGGCAATGGAATCAAGGTTCTTTATGTGACAATGGGCTCCAAATGCCCATATAGTTTCATATTCAAATCCACCAGTTAGATAATCTCCATTTTCATCGTTGTACATCTGCGAGCATCTCATGATGCATCCAGGATGGCATGCGTGGGTAGCATTCCCCTTCCTTTTGTTTATTAGCTCATACATTGTTTCCCCGCTTATATTTTCAGCAAATTCAAAACGTCCGTTTCTAAAGTTGTCTGTAGGAAGTCCTCCAGCTTCATTTAGAATATTCACAAGAACTGCAGTTCCATATGTAGGAAGTCCCTGACCAGAAACTGGGTGGTCTAATATCATCTTAGAAAATGATCTAGAGGCCTTCATAAATGAGTCCTTATCATGATATTTCACTTCATTTGTCTTCCCACTATCTATGAGTATAGCCTTTATTCCCTTAGAGCCAAGTACGGCTCCGGTCCCCCCACGTCCACAGTGTCTTGTAGGGTGCCCCTCTGTGTCGGTGACAGCTATTGAGGCCGCAGAAAGTTTCATCTCTCCAGCCTGACCAACAGACATAACTGTAGTCTTACTTCCAAATTTCTCCCTTAAGATATCGCCTGTTTCATAATTTCCCTTCATTCTCAGATAACTGGCATCCTCTATAGAAACACATTCATCTGTTACTTTTATGAGATTTAGCTCTTCTTTATCAGGCTTGTCCTCAATTATTATCGCCTTATATCCAAGTTTTGCAAGAGTCTGTGCAGCAGTTCCTCCTGCATTTGATTCTTTTATCCCCCCTGTCAGAGGACTCTTCGTTCCCACACTCAGCCTTCCCGAGCTAGGAGCCATTGAACCAGAAAGAAGCCCAGGAGCTATGACAAGTTTGTTATTTTTCCCTAGAGGATGACATGTAGCATCCACTTCTTCAGAAATAATTTTAGATGTAAGCCCTCTGCCTCCCAATGCCATGTACTCAGATTTCACTTCTTCGTAAGTAATAGATTTGTTTCTCATATTAATACGACAGATTTTCAAAATAAATCCCTCCTTTTTTTGGCTCCTTTCCAAACGCGGGAGGCAGACCGGTTTCCCTGTCTACCCAGTGGTGCAGTTCCCTAGACTTTCTCCTTAGGAATTTACACTCGGAGTAGTAATATAAAAATAAATTTTTTATAATTTATTTGCCTATATTAAATTTTCAGTTGAGTAAACGGAATATATTTCAGTATCACTAATTAAAGCTCCGATATTCATATCACTATCTGAATTTTCTTTTTCCAAAACAAAC
The DNA here is from genome assembly GCF_963668515.1 of uncultured Ilyobacter sp. Lineage (NCBI taxonomy): Bacteria > Fusobacteriati > Fusobacteriota > Fusobacteriia > Fusobacteriales > Fusobacteriaceae > Ilyobacter > uncultured Ilyobacter sp. Next base: position 7,176 of record NZ_OY764863.1, read on the forward strand.
TATATTTTTAGAGTAATAAAAGATTTTGCAGTAAGTATATTCTATGGCAACCTTATTCAATAAAAATAAAATAACACCTGCATTAAACAGATACACCTAATACTTCGAATTCCTTTTTAAAATAGATCAAAATTGTCAGATAAAGACACATATACCAAACTAAAAGCAAAGCATTATTTTATCTAGAATTTTTACTCTTTAAGCTTCCAATAGCCAAAATTAAAACTTTATATTTTTATAGTTTTTTCTGTCGATAAGTAGTATATTAAATTTATAAACAAATTCTATGTATAAAAATTAAGAAAGAGAGGGATTTTATGAAGTATGTGATAGAAATTATCCTAGTATTTATGACATTTGGATGTATTTCAGCCCCAAAAGATCTCGGAGTAAAATCGGGAAAATTGTCTCCCTTGAAATCATCCCCAAATGGTGTATCTTCACAGACAGACCAGGTGAAAAAACATGTGGACCCCCTGGTGTTAGACATCCCTGTAAGTGATGCAAAAAAAATAATCAAAGAGGCCTGTAAGAACTATGGGCGACACAAGATTATGAAAGAATCTGAAGATTATCTATATGTAGTTTTTATAACTGGGATAATGAGATATCGAGACGATGTAGAATTTTATTTTGATGCTGAAAACAAGATTATTCACTATCGTTCACAGAGCAGAATAGGTTATTCAGATATGGGATTAAATCGAAAAAGGTATAATGCACTAGCAGAGTTTTATTATAAAAATAAATAATAAACTACTCAAGTTGCTACTTTAAAGAGATCCTGATAAATTACTGAATTTCTCTAAAAGCAAAGGAATATATTTTAGCAGGAGATGCATCTCCTTACATGATTGAGAACTATTCCATGTTTTGCCACTTGGTATTTCAGGGTAGTGGTTACATCTTTTTTAACATGTCCTTCAAAATTTTAATTTCAAGATTTCTTTCTGCGGATATCTATTTTAATACTTTACTTTAAGCCTCTAGAGACTTATTGATTTTGTTTAATTCCTCTTGATCTTCTCTAGCTCCCTGAGTCAGTTTCTTTTTCCATCCCCTAATAGTACTTTCTGCAAGGTTGTATTTAGTTGCTACAGCCCTTCTGTTTTTAACAAGTCTAACTTCTTGTAATATTCTTTCCTTTTCTTCCATCGTGTATCTTCTTCTAGTCATCTCTTTGTTCCTTGATATTATTGTAAATCCATTATATATTAATTTGCGCAAGAGTCCAACATTTCTAAGGGTCAATAAAGATATATCTATTTGACAATGTATAATATACAAAGTAAAATTTAAAATATAGTGGCAACATGATAAATAAAACAAAAATATAAATTGACCATAATTAGAAAGGAGGAACAAGATAGAATTATGAGAAATTACTGGTATTCTTCACAAATATCTCTAATAAATAAATCATGTCAGCGTTTTCCCGGAGGAAGGGATTCAGTTCGTCTGATTGAGATAGGTCTCCTTGGCATTATGCTGACGCTTGCCATTTTCGATATCACTTGGGCAGCTGACCTCAAAACGGACCCCTTCAAGAATTTGATTGTCACCGATTTGACTGTGTCGCGTCCTGCAATCTCTGGGAAACGTCGTTTTGTCACGGGTAATTGCACCGTCAAGAATGTCGGCACACAACGTATAACTCCGAAAGTTCTAGCCATGTTTCTAGTGGATGAAAACGGTAAAGAAGAAATATTCCGTTTTGCACCGCAGTATGATCCACCGGGAGGCGTACCGACGGTAAGAAAGAGGTGGGAATCACTGATCAACGGTATCCTGCCCGGGAAAAGTTTTGCTTTTCGTCGGTTCGGGAAGATCCAGAAGAATTCTGAGACCTATTCCTGTGTGGTTAAAGCTCAGAATGAGAAGGACCAGTGGTATCCACTAGCATTTGCTGACGGTCACCCGGCCTCGGTCTCACTGCGAACGATCTCAGAACGTTTGGCACCTACGGTGACATACGAAGTCAAAGAACTCAATTCAAACCATGTTGATCCGCATGTCTACCCAAGTGGTGAAACAATCAAACTTAAGTTACTGCCAATGTTAAGCGGCGGCCCGGATGCAAGGTCGTTGGTGAGTTCATTGAAAATAACCCCGGGAGCAAAGCCCTTCAGGATGACCGATACCAATAAAGCAAAGGATTTGATTCTCGGTGACGGTAGTGCCCAAATGGAGTGGGAAGGTAGATCTCAACAGGGCTTCTTCGCCGATTTCTGGAAGGTTGCCGAAAACAAAAGGTATTTGGACATTGAAGTTGAATTTAGCAAAGCGATTGAGCTTCAGTCCCTATCCTTGATAGGCCTTCATCATAACAGGTTCTATGGCTTTATGGATCCCGCCCTCAGCGTGGTTAATTCAGAAGGTTCGGTTACTAAAATCCAAGTGATCCCAATCCAGGAAGGTGACAACTGGAAAATAATCGCCAAGCTGGATGAGAGCGTATCGGCACGTAGTCTACGTTTACGTGTCGGTACACCCTACAAGATTTGCATTAGGTCGCTCATCATTAATATGAACTCAGAAGCCCTGTTTAAAAATAGCAAGAAGACCATTTCTACCGCGCAATGGAAGGATGGTTTCGGCAAGCCGTTGTCCCAGCCGAAGTCGTTGAAGTTGTTTCAGGAGAACACCATCGTTTCACCGCCGGATCTGGATCCCGGTTACTATGGGCTAGACATTACGACCCGTATCCCTGGTATGGACGAAAAGATACGAGAATATGGTTTTGTGGTAGTACCTTCCGTAAAATCCGTACCGACGGGTAAGCCAAATGATGTTGTGAAGACCAATCCGCGGTTCGGCATGGTACATGCGAGCCTGAAAGATGCCAATCTTGGCTTCAGTGAGATAAAAACCCTTACGGCTTCGAGCTATGATGCTAAGAACGAAAAACTTGATGCTGCTAGTTGGCATAATGCCATCGAGTATCGCAGACAACGTGGCTTTACTGAACTGCCACTGAGCGTCGGTGACCCATGGAGTAGCGACCCCACTCACCCCATAGGCGAAGATCAATTGCATAGGCTAAGAAGGAAGATGAAGCAGTATTTCGAGGTTACGCCCGAGCTGCATTGGGAGCTCGGTATTGAGGAGAACTTGTCGTGGCGTGCAAATCGAGGTACCTGGACACACTACTGGGCAAACCTAGCTGCCAAAGCTAAGGTTGTCCGTGAAGCAGCTGACCAAACAGATGCCCACATTAAGCTGATTTATCAGATTGCCGAGATTGACCCACATTGTGTTGATGAATTCCTTTCGAGCGAAGCAGCAGAGTATTTTGACATTCTTTCCCTGCATCCCTATCCCTGGCCGGATTTTCCTCCTCCAGAAAACTGGATGCCTAAGTATTTGTCGACAGTTTACACGTTGATGGAGAAGTACAAACAAAAGAAGCCGGTTTGGTTTACGGAATACGGTTCGGCACAGGACAACACCCCAGGGAAAGACTTCTTTGGCTATGAACATATATATAATCGTGGCGTAAGCCGTTCAGAAAACATGGCTTTCGTGGTTAGAAGCCATCTCGTGGCATTTCGCTCAGGTGTCGAGAAGATCTTCTGGTACAACTACAAAGATAGAGGCTCGAACCCTCAATATCCTGAAGACAACTTCGGCCTGGTGGATCATTGGGGCTATCCCAAACCTGGTTATGCTGCCTATGCTACCATGACACGGGTGTTGCGGAACAAGATACTAAAGGAACCTACAGCTCACAATAACAATACGGACACCGACATCCAGGTCTTTCATTTCAGTGGTACTAATCAAAACTGTCTCGTAGTATGGACGTATCCGGCGAAGGAAAAAGAAATTTCCCTAGACAGACTTGGAATCACCTCGACCAATGTAGCGCAGGTTCTCAATGTGGATGGTAAGCCGGTGTCTCTGCGCGAAAATACAATCACTATCAGTGGCTATCCTGTTTATCTCATCGTTGACAAATAACATGAACCAACAGAATCTAGTAGTGCCGGCATGGCTAGATTCTGTTTAATGCTTAATGTTGGGATGATAAGTTCAGTCCGTAAAGTATACAATATTTTTCTAGCTTTTCAGGATAAACAGGGAGCTATGATGACGTATGTTGATAGAAAGTCAGGATATGGACTTGTAGAGCTAATGGATAACAGAAAGGCTGCAACATTTAATTAAGTGACTTTAGAGGCTTTTAAAGAGATACCGAGTAAGTTTATTAAAACTTTTACATCTAATAATGGGAAAGAATTTACAGGATTTAAAGAGCTCGAAAAAAAATTAAATGTTGAGTGTTATTTTGCAAAGCCGTATCATTCTTGGGAAAGAGGATGTGATGAGAATTACAACGGATTACTTCGAAGATATTTTCCAAAGGGAAGGATTTTTTTTAAGTTAACAAAAGAAGAGGTAAGAAAAGTGATGTAAGTACTTAATCATAGACCGAGAAAACTTCTAGGTTGGAAAACACCCCATTGAAGTATTTTGGGGTGAAATCCAATAGTGTTGCATTTAATTTGACAATCCAGGAGTTAAGAAAAAGAGGAATTTTATGCAGCATGTAATGGGAGTTATTATAGTATTTACGACATTCGGTTGTATTTCAGCCCCGAAAGATCTCGGAGTAAAATTAGGAAAATCATCTCCAAATGGTGTTTCTTCACAGACAGACCAGATAAAAAAAACAGGTAGATCCCCTGATGCTAGATATCCCATTAATTGATTCAAAACAAATAATTAAAGAAGCCTGCAAGGCCCATGGAAAACACAAGATCATAACAGAAACCGAAGACTATTCATATCTAGTTTTTATGACTCTATAATAATAATTGGGGGTTAGATATGAATTTTATTTTTCAAATTAGACACTTTAATTGATAGTTTTCCAACGTAATGTTTTATTAAGTACTTATGTGCTTCTTTAACTTTATCTAAGTCAAATACCTTATCTATATGGGGGATAATTTCTCCGTTTTCGATATATTTGTGCAACCTGTTAATTATATCCTTGTCAGAATCTCCATTATATCCAATAATATCAACATCGTTTCTTTTTTCAGGTTCTGGAAAAACACCATTGGGATAGGCTACTTTTCCATCAAAACAGAATTTTTCAATAAATTTATTGATATCTTTATGTGAAAAGGTCAACAATATTTTATCAAAATTATTGAATCCGAAAGAGTGTGCTTTGGTTATAATATCTTCAGTTTTTCCGTCTACTACACATTCTATGCCGTAACTTTTTATTAAAGAAATCCCATCAGATTCTGAAGCAACTGCATATATTTTTGCTCCAATGCTTTTTGCTATTTGTACTGCTATATGCCCGATACCTCCACTCGCACCAAATATTGCTATGGATTCTCCTTTTTTTAAGTTTAAAACATCAGTTAATCCCCTTAATCCAGTAAGACCAACACCGGCTATTACTGATGCTTGCAAGAGTGTGATAGTTTTAGGGATTATTTTGACCAGTTCATGATTCACTGAAACATATTCTGCATAGAACCCTCCTTTAGGATTCAAAAAACCAACCGCATATACTTTATCGTTTATTGTAAAATTTTTGACGTTTTTTCCTAAGGAAACAATGTTTCCACTTCCTTCTGAACCAAGAATGTAAGGAAATTTAGAATTAAGCCCCAACATTTGGTCGTATCCACCTTCACGTTCAAATCTGTCCCACTGACCGATTCCCGCATAATCTAATTTTATTAGAATTTCATCATCGGTTATTGTCGGAACCGGTACTTCTTTGATGCCAAATTTGGTATAATCTCCAAATTCATTTATTACACTTGCAAGCATTGTTTTTTTCATAATAAATTCTCCTTGTATAATGAAGTATAGTCAAAAACAATTATATCCAAGTAGCTTTTCTTTTAAGTCAAAAGATGAAGTGAAAAGTACTGTTTTAAATCCCAATTTTTCCGCGCTTATAATATTTTCCTCTGTATCATCAATAAATATTGACTCAGATGGGTTTATTCCATATCTACTGACTAATTTATTATAAATTTCATTTTCTGGTTTCAGTAGATTTTCTCTGTATGAAACTATCCCTCCGTTGAAATTTCTAAAAAAGTCATATTTCTTGGAGACCTTTTCAAATGCTAACAAATGAAAATTAGATAAAAAATATATTTTATATTCCTGAAGTTTTAATTCTTTTAAAATATTTACAACATCTTCCATTGGGGTAAGTATTTCATACCAGTTATTCATCACTTCTCTTATAAGTTGATCATTTTCTGGATTTCTGTCACATATCTTGTTAATTGCCTCCTTCTCGGTAATTACTCCCCTATCGAGCATAATCCATTCATTACTTTTAAATACCTCTTGGTAAATTTTATAGGCTCTTTGTCTATCAGGAATATTTTTGTATGTATATTCTAAAGGCTCAAAATTAAACAATACTCTCCCTAAATCAAATATAATGTTTTTTATCATAAGTGCCCCTCCTTTTTACCATCTTTTATAGAACACAACCACCACTCAACATAGAAGATAAAACTCGTTTAATATCCTTTGTATTTACTTAAGCATATGTAATTCAAAAAGTTTTAATCTAGTTGTGCTCTATCTCGTCAGGGATGAATCCCTTATACTGAGCCTCGTACAGAGAGCTGTATATTCCCTTTTCCTCTAGCAGCTCCTCATGGGTGCCGATCTCCTGTATCCCATCTTTGTTGATTACAATAATCTCATCTGCGTGTTTGATCGTAGTGAGACGGTGGGCAATAATAAGGCTCGTTCTTCCCTTTGATAATTTTTCCAAAGATTTTTGAATCTTAAACTCAGTTTCATTATCAAGGGCTGAAGTGGCCTCATCTAGTATCAGTATAGGGGGATTTTTAAGGAATACCCTGGCAATACTTATCCTTTGCTTTTGACCTCCAGAAAGCTTTATCCCTCTTTCCCCCACATCGGTTTCATAACCTTTTTCCAGACTCATAATAAAGTCATGAATTTCTGCATTTTTAGCCGCCTGGATCATCTCTTCTTCTGCGGCATTTATATTTCCGTAGATTATATTATCTCTGATTGTTCCTGCAAATAAGAAGACATCTTGGGAAACCAAACCAATATTTTTCCTCAGGCTGTTGATTTTTATATCTTTGATATTGATATCATCAATGGAAATCTCTCCCGAGTCCACTTCATAGAATCTAGGGATCAGATGACATAAAGTCGTTTTCCCTCCCCCAGAAGGCCCTACAAGGGCGATTACTTTCCCAGGTTCTATATTCAGATTAATATCAGAGATTATATTGTGATTTTCATTATAGGCAAAGGTAACATTTTTGAAATTTATCTTTCCCTTGCAGTTGTCTAGCTCTACGGCATCTTCACTATCTTTGATGAGAGGTTCTATAGCCATAATTTCATTAAATCTTGCAAATCCTGTCATCCCTGATTCAAATTGCTGAACAGAATTGGTCAGCCTTCTTATGGGAACTAGAAAAGCATTGGTGTATAAAGTAAAGGCAACTAAATCTGGAAAATTCATCTTCCTCTGGTAAATAAGGAACCCTCCTAATCCTAGAACTACTATATTTAAAAGATTTATAAAAAAATGCATACCGCCCATAAAAACAGCCATCTGCATATAGGCGTCGTTCTTTGAGTTTTTAAATAGCACATTGCTTTCGTTAAATTTGTTGATCTCATGCTCTTCATTTGCAAATGATTTTGATACCCTTATTCCCGAGATACTGCTCTCAAGCTGTGCATTTACGCCTGATATTTTTTCTTTTACTTTTTTAAATCCCTGTGACATTTTTTTTCTTCTTTTTACTGCGAAAAAAACCATAATTGGTACAACTGTATATACTCCTAGAGCCAGCTGCCAATTAAGAGCCAGCATGGCAAAGAAAGATCCTATAAGCATCAGTGCCGAAAGAAAAACATCCTCAGGGACATGATGGGCCATCTCTGTCATCTCATTGAGATCATTGACCATTCTAGACATTATATGCCCTACTCTCGTCTTATCATAAAAACGAAAGGAAAGTTTCTGAAGGTGTAAAAACAGTTCTTTTCTTAAGTCGTACTCGATTCTTATTCCTAGAATATGACCCCAGTAATCATTTACAAACTGAAAAAACACCCTTAAAACATATAAGCCCAGCAAAACCAATACAAAAATAAAATAACCTCTAAACTCATTTCTCGGTAGAAGATCATTTAATGCATATTTTGCCAGCATTGGATAAGCCAGATCAATAAATGCCACAAAAAAAGCACAGACCATATCAATCATAAAAAGCCTTTTGTGAGGCTTATAAAATTCCCCGAATTCTTTAACCATAGAAAAATCAAACTTCATCTTATTCCTCCGTTATATAAAACTATATTTAACAAGCCGCCCTTGAAATTAACTTTATTTTAACATAAATTTTTAGAGTATTGCAAAAAAAGAGACAGATTATCTGTCCCTTTTTTCTCATATAGACTCAGGCTTGACAACCAATATAGACTCTTGATTATTATAGGTCACAAAACCAGGTTTACCGCCCTTTGGTTTGTTCAGGTATTTTTTCAAGGTATAGTCTATCAGTACCTTTTCCCCAGGTAGTGTTTTTGAATAAAAGGCGGCCACTTCTGCCCCCTTGAATATAACTTCATCAGTAAAATCCCCATTCCAACGGATTATTACATGGCTTCCTGGAACTTCTTTTGAATGTAGCCACATATCATTTCGGTCGGCTATTTTAAAAGAAAGATTGTCATTTTCAAGATTATTTCTCCCATAAAGGATCTGATGCTCTTTGAATTCTATGATCCCGTAATTAAGGGGCGCAGTTTTTTTCTTTTTTAGACTTTTTACAGCTTTCATATACTTTCCTGCCACAAGTTCCTCTTTTATGGTATTGAGATTTTCCATAGTAGAACTTTCTTCTAGAAAGCTTTTTACACCCTGAAGATAGTTTATCTCATTTTTTACCTCTTCGTATCTTTTGAGATTAAACTCAAAGCCTCTTTTTAGCTTATTATACTTTTTATAATATCTGTCTAGATTTTCCTTAGGTGAAAAATTTGGATTCAGACTTATAGTCGTCTCACAGTCGTTGTAAAAATCAAAGAGCAGTGCTTCTTTCTGCCCTCTTTTTATAGAGTAAAGATTTGCTGCTAGAATATCCCCTATCTCCTTTGATTTTTCATGTTTCTTGTTTTTATCCATCTCTTTTTCGAGAATCTTCAGGGTACGCTTATTTTTTTTGATCTCTTTTTCCACAACATTTAATAGAGAGGAATAGAGATTGTTATAAGATTCAGATGATTTTGTAGCCTCTATATAAAAATTTATCATCTTATTTATAGTTTCAAACTCCTCTTTCCTGTCAAAATCAGCATTTTTAACCTGAAAAACCGAAGCCAGGGTTATTTTTCTGTCCTTATAGTAAACAGTGGGAGTTCCTTTATTACCGAGCACTTGGAAAAAATCAGAAGTTGTTTCTATTGCTTTAGCAGCAACCATTCCAAGCCCCTCTATACTTTTTACCATCTCCTTGGGTCTGCCTATCATCTTCTCAAGGTTTTCTCCAGGTATATCAGCTGGAGAGATTTTTTTCTCAGTTACAGGCTGAGAATACTTGGCTCCTGGGAGAAGGACTCTAAGCTTATTTTCCTCCAGGGAGAATTTTTTCATAAGATCTAATATCTCCCCATCCCTAGCAGTCAAAATAAGGTTGCTGTGTTTACCCATTATCTCAAAATAAAGTATATACTCCTTGTACTCTCCAAGTTCATTTAATTTTCTAAATTTAAAAACAAGTATCCTGTCATACCCAAGCTGGCTTACCTCTGTAATTATAGAGTTGAGCAGATGTTTTCTGAGATTTAGGGAAAAACTCATAGGGGTTTCCGGTGCATTTTCCTTGTTGTCTTTCAGATAGCACACAGGAAGAGAGGCATTACAGGAAAAAAACAGATTCAGCTTCCCAAAAAAAATAGAGGTTGAAAGTCTGCTGTACTGAAAAACCTTGGTCACTTTTCTCCCTGTGACAACTTCTGCTAGTTCATCTTTAAGCTTATTTATAGATATGCCGTCTAAATAAAGCACTTTATCATCTCCTTTTCAGAAAAAAAAGAACTTACCTCAGAAAGGTAAGTTATGATTCTTTTTTAACCGCTATTAAATTTTTTGCATCTAAAGCGTTGATCTCTAAAAGAGAGCCATCCTCTTTTTCCACAGTTATAGTTTTAAGATTATTGGAAATTATTTTTATTACACTGTACATCCCTATACCATGATCCTTGAAAAAAGCCTTTATAATCGGTGTTCCTTTTATGTCAATGATGCTCACAAGATAGTTTTTGGGAAAATCAGTTATAGGGTTTGGCTTAAAATAATCTATTTTCTCCCGCAAGTTTTTCAAGATCTTTTCAAAAACACCTACGAAAACTTCAATATCCTCAGAATCTATATTTTTTGTTATACTAGACATGATCATATTGTGGTAGTTTGTATGATAGTTTAGAGCCTCGTCACCCTTTCTAGACAGGGATACAAAGACCTTTCTTCTGTCAAGGTCTGATCTCATCCTATTGATAAAGCCTTTTTCACTGAGTTTTGAGATGGCTACTGTGGCTGTCCCCATTGTTATACCGAGCCTGTCAGAAAGCTCATTCATGGTAAGAGAGTCACTTCCGATGGCTTCGATAACATGTAGTTCAGTATGAGTAAGACATTTTATTCCCTGTTTTAGAGCAAGATCCTCAGTTTCATAAAAAAGCTTATAAAAATCTTCTAAAACTATATTAACCTTTTCTAAAACCATTAAACTCACCTACTTTTTTAAACTTTCTATTCTCTCCTTGTAATTTCCAGAGAAAACGTAAGAACCAGCGACAAAAACATTTGCTCCAGCTTCTATACAATCTTTAACAGTTTTATCAGTAATACCTCCATCCACCTGGATATCTATGTTTGCACTCATAGACCTCACCTCTTTTATTTTTGCAAGAGTGGAAGGGATAAACTTTTGTCCCCCGAAACCTGGGTTTACAGACATGAGAAGAACCATATCCAGTTCATCTATGATATATTTTAAAGATTCCACAGAAGTTGCAGGGTTTAGAGAAACTGCGGCTTTTACACCGTGAGCTTTTATCTGCTGTATAGTTCTGTGAAGGTGCGTGGTAGATTCTGCATGGACAGTGATGAGGTCGGCACCTGCCTTTACAAACTCATCAATATATCTTTCAGGGCTTTCAATCATAAGATGTACGTCAAAACAAAGATCTGATTTATTT
>NZ_OY764865.1:300000-503063 GCF_963668515.1 uncultured Ilyobacter sp.
ATAAAATTTGGAGATATGAAAATATAGAAAATACCGGCTGAATTCAGCCGGTATTTTTGTATTTTCTTTGTCAGATTAAATCCATTATTTTATTCTAATATCTTTCTTTTATTTCCCTATCCATCTGTCTTTGCTGGTCTCTCTTTGCCAAGCTTTCTCTCTTATCGTAGTTTTTCTTACCTCTGGCTAATGCTATTTGTACTTTTACAAATCCTTTTTTAGTATATACAGATATAGGAACTATGGTACATCCCTTTTGACTTACATTTTCATGAAGCTTTTTTATCTCCTTTTTATGAAGAAGAAGTTTTCTCACTCTTTTTTCATCTGGGTTATATACACTGCCGTAAGTCCACGGGGTCACTGACATACCCATTATAAAAATTTCATTATTTATAATTCTCACAAAAGCCTCTTTTATACTCACCTTTCCGGCTTTTATGGATTTTACTTCACTTCCGATTAATTCTATACCTGCTTCATATCTCTCATCTATAAAAAATTCATGAAATGCTTTTTTATTTTTGGCTAAAATCATCCCAATTACTCCCTTTTATCATTCTAGTATTTTATCTGTACCTCTTAAAATTTTCTTCCATCTCTTTTGTATAGGGGACAACTTCCACCTCTAGTTCGTTCAGATCGGCCCTTGCTATCAAGACCTTCATCTTGTCTCCTAGGTTCATCACGTCTCCCTTATCACGGTTCTTCATGACGTAATCTACTTCATCAAATTCATAATAATCGTCAGAAGATACCACATCCCAGAAACAGTCCACATACTCCTCTGTTTCAAAGAACACCTTTTTATTGCTGAAACCTACTATTCTGGCATCATATACCTCTCCTACCCTGTCCATCATATATTCCACAACTTTTATTTTCACACTTTCATCCTCTATTTTCATGGCATCTCTCTCAGTTTTTGAGATATGCTGGCATACACCGTCTAGAGTCTTAGACCATTTGGCTATCTGCTTCTTGGAGGGATAGCCATTTAGTGTAGTCCCGAGGATTCTGTGTACAAGCAGGTCCGAGTATCTACGTATAGGGGATGTGAAATGAGTGTAGTAATTTGAAGCGAGTCCGAAGTGACCGGTGTTGTCTACAGTATATCTCGCCTGTTTTAAAGACATGAGAATAAACTTATGAACTATCATGCTTATATCCTTGTCCTTAGAGTCCTCTATAATTGACTGAAATCTTTTTGGATGTAGGTCTTCAAAAGAGTGTATCCTGTAGTTAAATTTTGCCAGAGTATCATTTAGAGTTTTGATCCTCTCTGGGTCAGGCTTATCATGAGTCCTGTAAACAGAAGGTATCTCCAACCAGAATAATTTTTCAGCTACAGCCTCATTTGCTGATATCATAAAGTCTTCTATTATTTTTTCTGCCTCTCCTCTTTCACGTCTTTTGAGACTTTCAACCTTTCCTTCATTGTCTAAGACCACTTTTATTTCAGGGATATCAAAATCTATACTTCCTCTTTGATATTTTACATCTCTCAAAATTTTAGAAAGTTCAAGCATGGTGAAGAGCATATCTTTTATGTCCTCATACTCTCTTGTGAGCTCTTCATCACCGTCTAATATTTTATTTACACCGCTATAGGTCATTCTATGAGCAGTTTTTATCACTGATTTATAAGTTTCGCTATCTACAACTTTCCCAGATGGATCTATCTCCATTTCACATGTAAAAGTCAGTTTATTTTCCCTAGGATTAAGTGAACACACACCGTTAGATATCTCCTTTGGAAACATTGGAAGCACCCTGTCTACGAGATAGACCGAGTTTCCCCTCTTCTGTGCCTCCTTGTCTAATAGAATATCCTGTTGTATATAATGAGATACATCTGCTATACTCACTATCAGCTTATAATTTCCATTTTTGAGTTTTTCCACATAAACTGCATCGTCTAGATCCTTTGCATCCTCTCCATCTATTGTGATTATCGGCAAGTTTCTAAGATCTTTTCTTTTTTTAATTTCATCTTCTGTTATGGTTTCTTCTACATTACTTACTTCTCTTATTACCTCTGGAGGAAATTCTCCAGACATCCCTTCCCTCTTTATAAGTGCCTCTATCATTGTATTGGTATTGTATGGATCTCCTAAAACCTCTTCTACCTCTCCCTCTGGTTTTTTACCCTCTCCTCCCCAGAAAGTTACCCTCACTAGTACCAGTTCTCCGTCTTTTGCATTTCTCATTCCCCTTTTAGGTATGAAAATATCTTTTCCAAAGGAATGAGTTGGCTTTACAAATCCAAAACTTTCACTTTTTTCAAATATCCCGATTATTCTGTCCTTTGATCTTTTTATTACCTTTTCTACTTCCCCCTCTTTTTTCTTTCCTCCATCTGTTTCCTTAGTTACACGTATAAGAACTATATCTCCGTCAAGGGCCGAATTAAATTTCGATCTTGGTATAAATATTCCCTCAGTTTCAGTATCTACAAAGGCAAACTTGTCCTTTATCACTGTAAAGTTACCTTTTATAAATCCCAGGTTTTCAGGGACATTGTATTTACCTCTCTTATTTCTGAGCAGGTCACCACTTTCGATCCACTCCTCAAGTATCTCTCTATTTTGTTTTTTATATTTTGTCGACCAGCCCAAAAGACTTGATATCTCATTTAGAGTCAGTGCCTTTTTCCCCCTGATATGTTCTTTTAACTTTTCTAAATCCTTCTCTTTATCCATATATTAGACCTCTCCTCTTTTTACTTTTGCAAGTAACCAGTTTCTCATATCCACCGTATTAGGGTGAATAACTGCCTCTCTTTTTATTAGATACTCTATTTTCCTGTCTGCTTCATGAAGTATGGCCATATCTATATTTTCAAAAGCCAGATGTCTTATATGTTCTACGTCTGCATAGTCCCTATTAGGTTCTATAGCGTCAGCAAGGTATGTTATCTTCTCCACTAGCGACATGCCCCGCCTTCCGATTGTATGATACCTTATGGCATCTAGTATCTCCTGGTCTGTTATTCCAAATTTCATTTTTGCATATACACTTCCTGCAAATCCGTGTATCAACTCTCCCAAATGACCGTAATTTTTCAAAGTCTCGTCACAGTCACAAAGTTCTCTCATCTTAGTAATGGTAAACTGTTTCGAGCAATCATGGAGTAAGGCCGCCTTTCTCACTTTTTCCAAGTTTGCACCGTATTTGCAAGCCAACTCGATGGCCACTTCTTCAACTCCTAGTATATGTTTATACCTTTTAGGAGTTAGCATAGACTTTATATCATTTTTTATTTTATCCATCTTTTATTCCTCCAGTCTGTTGAAAATATTTCTCAACCTCTAGCTTATCTCAAAAGAATTATACTTGAAAATTAAAGGGTGACCTTTTTTAGGCCACCCTATATTTCAAGGTTTTTTTCGTAGAACTTAGACAGCCTATAAAAATTAAGCTTATCTATCTCTTTGTTGTTAACAAGAATTTTTACTCTTTTATACTCTGAAGACTCGGTAATACTGTTCACTATAGAATATACTATCAGTAACTCCTGTCCAGAGGTTTTCATATTCTCTTTAAATTTATAATTGAAATTAAGATAAATATCTTCCCCGTCTCTATAGGTGTTTAGAAGTTTTACCCCCTCATCTAAAAAAGGTGCTTCACCCTTCTCTCCTGACTCACTTTTATAAATAAATTCATAATCCATCTCAGATTTTAACAGTTCAAAAATTATATCTATCTCATTATGAGAATAACCTTCTACTTCAACCTCTCTCTCCTTCAATTGGAGATTTTCAAGGTTCCCATCAGGAATATAGAGAGTAAATTTTTCCATCTTGATTTCTTTTTCAAGATGAGATTTTTCAAGTATTACTTTAGGCGGGATCTTATCATATCTTCCTACAACAAGGTAATAAGCTATTCCCGTGGTAAGAAGTACTGCTCCCAAAAATCCAAGAGCTATATTTTTCTTATTCAAATCTTCCACCTTTCATCAATAAAAATATTTTCTGATATTATCTGCTATCTCCTCAGCCATCAACCTCTGATATTTTGATTGTTTCAGCTTCCACACATCATACTTATTACTTATAAACCCCAGCTCTAGTAGTACTCCAGGTCCATCAAATCCCCTCAGTACTGCAAAATTTGCTCCGTGAACTCCACGATTTTTCATATTTAGCTTTTTAGAATATGTGCTGGCCAGATTTTCTCCGAGTTTTATAGATTCTTCCTGATTTTTTTTGTATGCCAGCTCACCCATTATCTGAGCTATATCTCCAGAATCTTCCCCATATTTTGCTCCAAAACTATTTTCAAATGATGCTACTCTCTCTGCATAAGGCGAAGATTTCTTAGAGAAATAAAAAGCCTCAAATCCCGACCCTTTGCCGCTCTTATCAGCGTTGGCGTGGATACTTATAAACATATCACTCTTGCTCTTGTTTCCAGCTCTTGGTCGCTGAGCTAGACTTACGAAATTATCTGTTGATCTAGTCATTACCACATTAAAGTCTCTTAAAAGTTCATTTCTGAGATAATTTGCCACTGAAAAAACAATATCTTTTTCATGGTATTTATTGAACCCAACTGCCCCGGGATCTTTTCCTCCGTGCCCTGCATCGATTACTATGGTGTACTCTTTCTCGTTCACTTTTCCAGAAAAATCCATTACAACTCTCACAGGGTTAGTTCTGTAGGATGTCCTGAAATTTACATTTTTATTTAGAAATGCAAAAACTCCAGTAGAATTACCGTATTTTACCACATTTACTTTCTCTATATAATTACCATTTAACACTCGGCTTTTAAAATTATTTCCTGCCTCTGTACCTGGGAGCTCTATAAACAAAAGTCGGCTGGCCTCATCATAATCTATAGAAAATCTAGGTTTTATTGTCCCATCTACATCTATAACCATTTGAGGTGGATTACCGTTAAATCTTATCCCTTTTAAGTTAATAAGTTGGGAAAATGATAATGTATATACCAATATTGTCAATAAAAAAACTAGATGTCGTTTCATAATCCACTCCTTAATAGAGAAAAAACGACAATTATAAATTGTCGTTTTATTTGCTGTAAACATTTGCTATTGAACTCTTTTTCATAGTAAGGTTTACACCTTTATCTACTCTTATAACTACAAATTCATCATTTACAGACACTACCTCACCTTTGATTCCTCCGGCTGTGATAATCTGAGTACCTGAATGAAGTGATGCCATCATTTCTTGATGTTTTTTTTGTTTCTTTTTATTTGGTCTTATCAATAAAAAGTAAAATACAGCTGCCCATACAACAACAGTAACAATCATACCTGTATAATTTGCAGGTTTAGCTCCCTCTGCAGCATAAGCTATAAAATTATTTAACATTTTTGTCCTCCTTGGGTATCTAAAAACTACTCTATATTTTGAGTATATCACAGATAAACTGCTTTTTCAACTTAGCTGTTTTTATACAAATAAATTTTTTATTTTATCAAAAAATGTTTTTTTCATATTGTAGTTCTTATCTTTTAGACTCTTGTCAAAGGACTTCAACAGTTCTTTCTGGCTGTCATTTAGATTTGTAGGTATTTCTATCACTATCTTAACCAGTTGATCACCTCTACCGTACCCCCTTGTATTAGGCATCCCTTTTTCTTTCAGTCTGAATACTTTTCCATTTTGTGTTCCTGCAGG
The DNA here is from genome assembly GCF_963668515.1 of uncultured Ilyobacter sp. NCBI lineage: Bacteria > Fusobacteriati > Fusobacteriota > Fusobacteriia > Fusobacteriales > Fusobacteriaceae > Ilyobacter > uncultured Ilyobacter sp. Next base: position 305,658 of record NZ_OY764865.1, read on the forward strand.
TATTTTCATTTTTATTTTACCTTCGATGGTTGGTATTTCAAGATCTCCTCCAAGAGTGGCGTGGGCATATGAAATAGGTATTTCACACACTAAATCATCATCTATCCTCTCAAAAATACTATGCTGCTTCACTTTTATATAGATATAAAGATCTCCATTTGGTCCTCCTGAAGGGCTGGCCTCTCCCATTCCAGAAAGTCTTAGTCTCTGACCGTCATCTATACCGGCTGGTATTTTGACAGTTTTTTCCACGACCTCTTTTTCTATACCTGTTCCGCCGCAATTACTACATTTCTTTTTAGGCACTTCTCCCTTACCGTGACACTGATCACATTCCACTACAGTCTCAAAGTTCCCAAGCATTGTTCTTTGTGTCTGCTTGACTCTTCCCTGACCATTACACTTGCTGCAAGTCTGCATACCTGATCCAGGTTCTGCACCTGTTCCGCTGCATGTATGACATTTACCATTTTTTTCATATTTTATATGTTTTTCAACACCTTTAGAAGCTTCTTCAAGAGTTATCTCTACACTATATCTTAAATCGGCTCCTGGCTGTACAGTTCTTCTTCTGCCTCTCTGATCTCCAAATCCAGAACCAGAACCACCAAAAAATGAACTGAATATATCTCCTAAATCCTCAAAATCTCCGAATCCACCGAATCCACCAAAGCCTCCGGCTCCTCCAGCTCCTCCCTGTTCAAAAGCTGCATGTCCAAATCTGTCGTACTGCGCTCTCTTTTGAGAATCTGAAAGTACCTGATAAGCATCATTTAATTCTTTAAATTTTGCTTCAGCATTCTTCTTTTCATCTTCGTTGGCATTGGTAAATTTATCTGGATGGTATTTCATGGCGGCCTTTCTGTAGGCCTTCTTGATTTCAGCCTCTGATGCATCTTTTGAAATACCCAGTATTTCGTAGTAATCTTTTTTAGCCATAAAACGCTCCCTCCGTAATTTATCACAAAATATTATAACATAAATTCAATTTTTTTTACAGGCTTACTTCCCCTCTATACACCCCTCAAACAGGGCTTGGTTATTGAGCTCTGCTCTTGTCATCCATAGCTCTTTTTATCTCCTTCTCTCTTTGGAGGAGATATTCCTTCCGCCATAAACCTCCTGCATAACCCGTAAGTTTCCCATTTTTTCCTATTACCCTGTGACAGGGAACCACTATACCGATGGGATTCTTGCCGTTAGCTCCTCCCACAGCCCTGACAGCCTTGGGATTTCCTATGTTTTCAGCCTGTACTTTATAGGAGATACTCTCTCCGTAAGGTATTTTAGAGAGTTCTTTCCAGCACCTAACCTGAAAATCTGTCCCCTGCATATCCAGCTTTACTGAAAACTTCATTCTGTTTTCGTAAAAATATTCTTCTAGTTCCTTCCTGCACTTTAGAACCATGGGGCTTTTTATCTCATCTTTTTTACTATTTACAAACTCCACCGAGCTTATGCCCTCTGAGTTTTCACAAATCTCTATGATACCCAAAACCGAATGTTCTAAATAGACTCTTCCCACCATAAGAAAGCCTATATCTTCTTATTCATATATACATCTGTTATCTCATAGCCCATTTTTCTATAGGATGCTATTGCACCCTCATTGTATCCAAAAGAATGCAGATTTATTTTCTTGGCTCCATAATCATATGATTTTTCTTCTAATGCTTCTACTACTTTTATCTCATAGTCATTTCCCTTAAATTCATCATATACACAGAGGGCGTTTATAAAGACAGATTTGTTAAAAATATTAAACCAGATAAATCCTATTTTTTTCTCTTCATCCTCATAAGCAGTCATGAGATAATGATTGCTTGTATCTACACCATCTTTCAATATTTTCTCAAGTGTTTCTTTAGACAGTTCTATAGCTTCATCTTGCTGCCAGTGTCCCACTCTCACTTTTTCCTTGGCATAGTCAGATATCAATTTCCCTTTTATGACATCATATTCGTTCTGTTTCATTTTAACCAATTTAAGCATAGTATCGAAGCCTCCCTTTTTAAAACCTTTTCACTGAATATCTTACCATAAATAAAGTTTTTATTTAACTTAAGTTGTCTTTTAAATTCTAATTGAATTATTGAATTTCTCCGAACTTCTGTTACTTTTCCTTGATGAAAAGTAACCAAAAATCAAGGCCTGTGAAAAATAAGCTAAATACCTTCGGAAATCTAAGTAAAAATCAAAACTCGCTTCGCTCAGACAGTTGATTTTTTCTAGAGATTTCTCTCAGTCATTCTTAACGCTTATTTTGTCAATGGCCGAAAATTTAAAAAACTTTTTGAGTGCATAAAATCTAAAATATCTATGCGCTTGCTTTTTAGTTGAGATAACATGTTTTTATAATTTTTGAATTTTCAAGTCGCAGGGCTTATACAGGAAAAAACCTGCACTTAGCCGTCCAACAGAATAAGTTCCGCAGGGAACCGAGGACTGTAGCTTACAAAGGCGATAATAGAAATATCTACCCACTAGACATTTGAAAATTCTTGAACTTTTGATTACTTTTCTTTCAAGAGAAAAGTAATAAATTCAGTAATTTATAAAAATCAAAAACAACTAATATTTTTTATAAAAACTTTAAAATAATTTTCATCATAATCTTTGAAAAAGGGAATAGAGCCTAAAACTCTATTCCCTGTATTCTAAGCTTTTGCTTAAATATTTGATTAGTCTACGATTTCAGCGTCTTCTACGTCATCCTCAGATTTTTTAGATTCTCCGCCTTCAGCTCCATCATCTGCTGTAGCACTTGCCTGAGCCTCTTTATAGATCTCTTCAGCTAATTTGTGAGCCGCTTTAGAAAGATCCTCCATAGCCTTATCCATAGCTTCTTTATCTTCGCCGTCTTTTACCTTTTTAAGTTCTTCAAGAGCTGCTTCAATATTTTTCTTATCTTCCTCTGTCACTTTATCAGCATGATCAACTAGAGTTTTCTCTGTAGAAGAGATAAGCATATCAGCTTTATTTCTAGTTTCTACAAGCTCTTTAAATTTCTTATCTTCTGCCTCGTTTGTCTCTGCATCTCTCTTCATTCTTTCGATCTCTTCTTCAGTGAGTTTGGTAGATCCTGTAATAGTTACTTTATTTTCCTTACCCGTTCCTAGATCTTTAGCACCTACATGTACGATTCCGTTAGCATCGATGTCAAATGTAACTTCGATCTGTGGTACTCCTCTTGGAGCAGCAGGGATTCCTTCTAAGTTAAATTCTCCAAGCTTGTGGTTGTCTGAAGATTTAGCTCTTTCTCCCTGTAATACATTGATTGTTACTGCAGGTTGGTTATCCACAGCTGTTGAGAATATTTGTGATTTTTTTACAGGAATAGTTGTGTTTCTTTCGATAATTTTAGTAAATACTCCACCAAGAGTCTCGATTCCCAGTGAAAGAGGAGTTACATCTAATAATAACACGTCTTTTACGTCTCCCATAAGTACTCCACCTTGGATAGCAGCTCCTGCAGCTACTACCTCGTCAGGGTTTATACCTTTGTTAGGTTTTTTACCAAAGAATTTTTCTACCCATTCTTGTACCGCAGGGGTTCTTGTAGAACCTCCTACAAGAAGAATCTCATCGATGTCAGAAGGATTAAGTCCTGCATCTTTCATGGCTGTCTTTGTAGGCCCTTGAGTTGCCTCTACAAGATCAAGAGTAAGTTCATTGAATTTAGCTCTTGTAAGTTTCATTTCTAAATGCTTAGGTCCAGATGCATCCATTGTGATGAATGGAAGAGATATAGGAGTTTCCATAGTTGTAGATAGCTCTTTCTTAGCCTTTTCTGCTGCATCTTTCAGTCTTTGGTATGCCATTTTATCATTAGAAAGATCTAGCCCAGTCTCTTTCTTAAACTCTGTTACAAGCCAGTCGATTACTTTCTTATCAAAGTTGTCTCCTCCAAGGTGGTTGTTTCCTGAAGTAGCTAGTACTTCAATTACACCGTCTCCTATCTCAAGGATAGATACGTCAAATGTTCCTCCACCAAGGTCAAAAACAAGTACTTTTTCTTCACCTTTTTTATCAAGACCATAAGCTAATGCCGCCGCTGTAGGCTCGTTTATGATTCTTTTTACGTCAAATCCTGCGATCATACCGGCATCTTTTGTTGCCTGTCTTTGAGCATCAGTAAAGTAGGCTGGTACTGTTATAACCGCTTCTTTTACTGTCTCTCCGAGGTATGCTTCTGCATCAGTCTTAAGTTTTTTAAGGATCATTGCAGAGATTTCCTGTGGAGTATAGTCTTTACCGTGCATTGTTACTTTGTGATTCTCACCCATGTGAGTTTTTATAGATTGTACAGTAGAGTCAGTATTTGTAATTGCCTGTCTCTTTGCTATCTCTCCTACTATGATCTCTCCGTTATCCTTTACGTTTACTACTGAAGGAGTAGTTCTCGCTCCCTCTGAGTTACTTATAATAGTAAAGCTTCCACCTTCCATTACAGCAACACATGAGTTTGTTGTTCCCAAATCAATTCCGATTATTTTACTCATTCTTATTTCCTCCTAAAAAATTAATTTTAAATATTTATCTGAAATATACTATTTTTTACATACCTTGACCATAGAAGGTCTGATTACTTTCCCTTTTAGCTTATATCCTTTTTGGAGTTCCAATATTATATCATCATTTTCATGCTCAGGACTGTCCTCGGCAATTACTGCCATATGCAGATGGGGATCAAACTTTTGTCCCTCTGTTTTTATAGCCTCTACACCCTCTTCATTCATGATTCCATGCATCTGACTTAGTGTCATCTCCACTCCCTTTACAAGAGAGTCAAAATCCTTTGTTTCTGATGACGCAGCCACTCCTCTTTCAAGGTTGTCTACAGCTTCTATTACCTTTGTCATTACTTTTTCAGAAGCATATTTTCTAAGTTCTTCTGCTTCCTTCTCTTTTCTTTTTGTAAAGTTTTGGAAATCAGCCTGTTTTCTAAGATATGCCTGTTTCCACTCCTCTACTTCTGATTCTATTTTGTCTATTTTATCAGTCAATGTTTCAGCTTCACCGTTTACCTCTTCTGCATCTATGATTGTTTCGTCTTTAGAAACAGCTTCTTTCTTTCCCTCTTTTTCAATTTCATCTAAAATTTCATCAGATTTTTTTTTCATCTTTTCCGCCATCTACCTCTCCTTTTTGTGCTCAATTTCTTCTATTACTTTATTCACCTCTTTAGTCACATACTTTACCAGCCCCATGGTCTTTGAATAAGCCATTCTTCTAGGACCGATAACCCCTATAACTCCCTGGGACTCGCCCATTTTATAGACTGAATATACAAAACTAAAGTCCTCTAATCCTTTTATATTTAATTCATCCCCGAAAACAACGTTTACATCTCCGTAATCATGTTCTCTAGATTTTACCAGAATTTCAAAAATCTCTTTCATTCCCTTTTTCTTATTGAAGAGTTCAAGAGTCTCTCTGGCTTCCTCTACGCTTTTATTCTGAAATATGCTCGATGCATTATTCATATAAAATTTACCCTCTATGTCCTGAAAAACTTCATTTTCAAGATTGCTCAGTACCGGGTTGTCCTTTTCTAGGATAAATTCCTCAACTTCATAGCTTTTAAGTTCACCTTTTCTTAGTTTTTCATTTAGTTCCTTTGACACTGCAGCCAATTCTTCACGGCTCAATCCATGCTCGAGAGATATTTTTTTGGTTCTCACCGCCATGTTATCCATTACGATGACCGCCATTATCAAGTAGTCGTCTATATGAACCAACTCTACTTTTTTTATACCTTCTCTTTTTATATCTGGTTCTACAACTATTCCTGCATAGGAAGTAAGTTTCGATAGAAGAGTAGATGTCTTCTTAAGAATATCCTCGAGTTCACTTACCCTAAGCTCATAGGCCATATCGATTTTTTTTCTTTCCTCTTTGGATATTTTCTCTACCTTCAACAACTCATGGAGATAAAACTTATATCCTTTATCAGTGGGAATCCTCCCTGAAGATGTATGGGTCTTGGCGATATATCCCATATCCTCAAGATCTGCCATTACATTTCTTATGGTTGCTGAAGACAGCTCGATATTATATTTTTTTACCAGGGTTCTCGAGCCTATTGTATCCCCAAAGGTTAAATAATAATCAATTATGACTCCTAGTACCAGTTTTTCTCTGTCTGAAATAGCCATATTACCACTCCTTGTTAGCACTCATTTCAAAAGAGTGCTAATCCACGCCAATAATATAACATTTAAACTTATTTTTTGTCAAGGGGTTCAGCAAAAAATTAGCCACCTTTTTATAGATGGCTAATCAATCTGTCCCGTGAATCGTAATCTTGTTTCTTCCCTTTTTTTTGGCTGTATACACAAGGCTTCATCCACCTTTACAAAGCGCCCCCCGAGGTTGTAGATGCTGCTTTTTCCGTTGTTTTTCAGTTTCTCTATCGCAAGAATATGGGCATCCACCAGATCCACCACATGAATATAGTCCCTCATACAGGTTCCGTCGTGGGTATCATAGTCCTCTCCGTACATGAATATTTTATCTCTTTTTCCAAGTATAGACTCTCTCTTATGTTCACTCTCATATGAAAGTATTATATCATTTTCTGTTCTTTTTAGCTCTTTTCAATTTTTTACTCAGTCCATACAAACCTCGGTGGAGATTGTTGAGTCAGTTATTTTTATCTAGCTCATCTCTCTTCCCATTGAGAACAAAGGTACCTCATTCCTAAGGATTGGTTACTCTTCATGTTATTTTGTGGCTTCAGGAAAAAAAGATGGCTGACCGAAGTCAGCCATTTTTTTATTTCAATCCAAAAATCTTCATATCCTCATCCACTGTCTTTATTCCAGCTATTCCAAAATTGTCCACCAATACCTTGGCTACATTTGGAGACAAAAAGGCCGGAAGAGTAGGTCCCAAATGAATATTTTTAACTCCTAGATGCAGAAGTGCCAACAGTACGATTACTGCCTTTTGCTCATACCAGGCTATATTATAAACTATAGGAAGTTTATTTATATCGTCTAGTCCAAAGGCCTCCTGGAGTTTCATGGCTATCACCGCGAGGGAGTAAGAATCGTTGCACTGTCCTGCATCCAACACCCTAGGAATTCCACCGATATCTCCGAGGTCAAGCTTATTATATCGATACTTGGCACAGCCAGCTGTAAGAATTACCGTATCTTTCGGAAGAGCCTCAGCAAACTTTGTGTAGTACTCTCTACTTGCCATTCTTCCGTCACACCCTGCCATGACCACAAATCTCTTTATTGCTCCTGATTTTACAGCTTCTACCACCTTGTCTGCTAAGGCCATCACCTGGTTGTGGGCAAATCCACCAACAATTTCACCATCTTCGATCTGTATAGGGGGGTCACATTTTTTGGCGTGTTCGATAATCTCGCCGAAATTTTTCCATCCATTTTCGTCATCCATTATATGCCTTGCTCCCTCTATACCTGCTGAGTTGGTTGTATAGATCATCCCTATTGCTTTTTCGATATCTTTTCTAGGGGGAACTATACAGTTACTTGTAAAGAGTATCGGCCCGTTGAAAGATGGAAACTCCTCTAGCTGCTTCCACCATGATCCGCCGTAATTCCCAACAAAGTGATCGTACTTTTTAAATGCAGGATAATAGTGACCTGGAAGCATCTCTCCATGGGTATACACATCCACTCCAGAGTCCTCAGTCTGTTCCAAAAGCATCTCTAGATCTTTTAAGTCATGCCCCGATATAAGTATTCCTGGCTTGTCTCTTGTCCCCAGAGAAACCTTTGTGATTTCAGGATTTCCATAAGTCGATGTATTTGCCTCATCCAATAAAGCCATTGCAGTAACTCCCATCTCTCCAGTTTCCAAGGTCAGTTTCACAAGATCGTCAATTGTCAGGCTGTCATCTTCTGTGGCCAGAAGGGCTCTCTCTATAAAAGCAAATATCTCCTCTTTTTGTTTACCTAGTCTGTAAGCGTGCTCTGTATAGGCAGCTATACCCTTAAGACCGTAAATAATAAGCTCTCTCAGACTTCTGACATCTTCGTCCTCCGTTCTCAAAACCCCTATTGTTTCTGCAAACTCAAGAACTTCCTCGTCTTGGTCATGGTACTCATATTCCCATTTACCGAGGATACTTTCCTCATATTTTTTATCAACTTCAATATTTTTTCCCAAAAGCTCCTCATGCAGTTCATCTCTCAATTCACAGCCCACACCTATGGTCCTAAATATCTCCTCATCATCAAAATTAGAATTGGTTATGGTCGTAAAAAGTGCGTCTAAGAGATAATAGTTTACCTTGTCATAACTTACCCCTATCTTCCTAAGCTGTGAGCTGTATGCAGCTACACCCTTAGTTGCATAAATAAGAAGATCCTGAAGTTTTGCAGTTTTTTCCTTTTTACCACACACACCTCGGACAGTACACCCTGTACCCTTAGCAGTTTCCTCACACTGATAACAAAACATCGACATATTATTTACCTCCTTTGGTATTCTATAAAGCCTACAATTTTACTAAAACCACACAAAAGCCACTATTAGATTTGTTCATCACCACATCTTTTTTTCCTCTTTAATTTTATTAAACAACAGATTATTTGACAAAAAAGTTTCTATAACTTAATATGAATATATCAATACTGAGATTCATAAAAAAGGAAGGTGTCTATGCCTAAAATAATCAAAAATTTAAAAGAAAAAATACTTATAAGTGCTATGGAGTTGTTTAATGATTTTAAGTATAAAGATGTAACCATGAGTGGAATAGCCAAAAAAACAGGAATTGCAGTTGGCACCCTATACAATTATTATCCAAATAAAAAAGAGCTTTTTGTGGATGTTTTCAAAATGAGTTGGGAAGAGACTTTTATAAAATTGGATGCTATCATGAGCAAGAATATCACTTTTAGAGAAAAACTCGACAAGTTTATTGAAGTTTTATATGTAGAGACGGTTAATAGAAAGGGACTAGGAGGAGAACTCCTCAGGGTTGACGCCTTTAAACTAAGTGCTACAGACAGCTCAAAGGGTGCATTTGGGATAAGAAAAAAAATATATGAAAGAATGGAAAATATAATAGGGGAAATAAAAAAGGAGGAAGGTCTTTCTACAAATCCCCACTATGAATTGAGATTCAAAAAAAATATTTTTGATTATATCCTTGCAGTTATAAAAGCTTTTCCAGATGAAAAAGAGCTTAATATAGAGTATTTAAAGCATCTGATAAATTCTGCTTTAATATAAAATCCCAATACATAGTTAAAAGTTTAATAAAGAAGTTCTGTTACTTTCTATTGAAATATAGTCGGTAAACCTCCTTATTTAAATGAAATTGGATTTCACAAGATGATTTCTTAAGGGTATTTTTAAATGGGAAAGTAATCTAATAATTAAAAAATTTTTATTTTCCCTCTGTGAAACTTTATTTTTCTCTCTGTGTCCTCTGTGGCCAAAAGTTTTTTTATTATTCGTGTTAATTTTTTTGTCTTTTATTGATTTTTATTCGTGACAAAATCTTTTGACTCTAACATTCTTATAAATTAAATAATTTAGGAGAATTTATTTCAAATAGCAACTTGATTTATTTATAAAATAAATATTAAGATAAACAGCTACTCCTTTAATAAATGGGGATAGCTGTTTTTTTTTATCTAGATTCTAAAATAACACGGCTCTTTCAACATATATAGTTTAAATGAATAACTAAAAATAAATTAAAATTTTAAATATATCCATTGACAAATAAAGAAAGTTAATTTATAATGAATATATATTCATAAAGAACAAAGGGGCGAACATTTTTAATGAATGTATGTTCACTTAGGAATGTTTAGATTATTCAAAATGAAAATTAATCTTAACCAAGAACTGGTGGAGGTGATGAATGAGTCACAATAATAAAGTTGAAAAAACAAAAATGCTGGGTGAGGGAGAGATCTCAAAGGTTCTGACAAAAATGTCTGTACCTGGAATAATTGCCATGCTCATAAACGCCATTTACAATATAGTGGACTCTATGTTTATAGGGATGCTGGGAAATACAGAAGCCATGGGAGCTACCTCTGTAACATTTCCTCTATTTATGCTTATAGCTGCCCTGGGTCAGATGTTTGGTGTGGGAGCCGGATCGTATATATCAAGACTTTTGGGCTCTGGAAATAAAGATCAGGCAGAAAAAGTGGTTTCCACTACTTTTTATACAGCTATAATTATGAGTATCTTATTCACACTATCAATCTTAGCCCTTATAATACCTACTCTAAGAATACTAGGTGCAACAGGTACAATAATGCCCTATGCTTTAACTTATGGAAGAGTTTTTGTAGCAGGATCTATTTTTACAATTATAAATATGACCCTAAACAATACCATAAGAGCCGAAGGAAGTGCAAAATATAGTATGGTGGCCATCTCCTTAGGAGCAATCCTAAATGTGATACTCGATCCGCTCTTCATGTTTGGATTCGATATGGGTATAAGGGGAGCGGCTATAGCGACTGTACTTTCAAAATCTATATCAACAATATATCTTTTGAGATATTATTTTTCAGGAAAAAGTTTTATAAAAATAACCAAGGAGAAATTCACTCCGAAATTTTCAATATATTCAGAGATAATGAAGGTGGGAGGAGCTACATTTTCCAGGCAAACTTTAGCTAGTCTATCTCTAGGGCTTTTAAATGCAAAGGCGGCTTTTTACGGAGATTCCGCAGTTGCTGCCATGGGTATATCCACCAGGGTTACAAGTGCGGTACTTTACATAGTTATCGGGTATAACCAAGGGTTCATGCCAGTGGCAGGCTATAATTACGGAGCAGAGAAATACGATCGTTTGAAATCTGCCATAAGAATATCCCTTATTAGAGTCACAGTGTTTTGCAGCTTTGCTACTTTTATATTTATGTTTTTTACCGAAGATATCTTGAGACTTTTCAGTAGTGACCTTGAGGTAATAGAAAGAGGCAAGGCAATTTTAAGAGCCATGAGTATTTTGATTCCCACCCTTGGATTCCAACAGATATATGCTGTACTATACCAGGCACTGGGAAAGAGTGTGGGAGCACTGATACTTTCAAGTGCCAGACAAGGCACATTTTTAATACTTTCAGTGATGATCCTGCCTTATCTATTTGACTTTAAAGGGTTGATCTACTCACAGGCGTCTGCAGATATTTTAACTGTTATAACTACATTGATATTTGCCATAAAAATATCAAAAGAAATTAAAGATAAAGATGGAATTTATAAACCAAGTAATAATTTAGTTTTAGAATCTAACGGCTAAATTAAAATCCATAGAAGGATATCTTTCTAGAAAAGATAAGGTTCAGCTTTATTAGGCCCTAAAAAGATATTATCTAGGTATGAGATTTCAGTAGAGTTTAATATTTTTTATACAAATAGAATATTTCAAGTAAGAGGCATCTTTCTAGAAAAGATAAAGTCAAACTTTATTATACCCTAAGAAGATATAAAGTCGTTTTACTTTCATTTAATTTCAGATGGGAGTATTGCGACTTTTTTTATTTAAAAATTTTATAAATCCGGGACTATTTCTACCAATTCAAAATTCAATTCCTTTCTAGGCTCTTCAATCCTGACTTAGTCCTTAAAATAAAATAGGTCGTTTTTAACTATTATTAAAAAATGGAGGGGATCAAAATGGAAAAAGAAAGAAATAATAAACCAACATTAAAAGAAGCAGTTGTAGGTTTTATCATAACAATGGGAGTTATAGTATTGGCTCTTAGAATGAAAGCAGGAATGGAGATGCCTCTGATGCTAGGAGCCATCACCGCTGCCATGGTTTCACTTTATCTTGGAAATAAGTGGAGTGATATACAGGAGAGTATAGTTGAAGGTATAGCCAACACTGCAGTGGCTAACATAATCCTTATCTTCTCAGGTATCTTGGTAGGAGTTTGGATCTTAGGGGGGGCCGTCCCAACTCTTATATATTACGGAGTTAGACTAATTTCACCGACATTTTTTCTGCCAATCACATTTTTATTGGCATGCATAAGTTCTGTTGCCACAGGTACATCTTTTGGAACAATAGCTACAATAGGTATAGGGGCTTTAGGAATAGGTACAGGACTAGGTATGCCTAGTGCTATGACTATAGGGGCTGTTGTTTCAGGGGCGTTTTTCGGAGATAAAATGTCGCCTATATCTGACACCACGGTTATAGCTCCGGCAATGGCTGGTGGGGACCTGTTTGAACACATCGGTTCTATGCTGTGGACAACTATTCCAGCAGCAATAGTCGCTGTAGTTTCTTATACTTTCCTTGGATTAAAGCATTCTGGTGGAAATATTGATTATGAATTGATAGCTCAAATTTCATCAACACTGGATAATAATTTTAACATCTCATTATTAACCTTACTTCCCTTTGCACTGTTACTTATTTTATCTATAAAAAAAGTTCCAGGTATAATCACATTGGCAGTAGTATCTGCTTTCAGCTATCTCTGTGCCATGTTTACTCAGGGAGTAACATTTAGAGAGCTTATGAAGGCCTCAGTTTCAGGATACAAATCACAGACAGGTATGGAACTTATCGACAAGATACTTTCTAGAGGAGGTATCTCTATGTTGATGGGAGTTATCGTTCTCATCATAATATCCACATCAATTGGAGGTATACTTGAAAGATCTAAGATCCTTCAGGTAATAGTTGAGGCTATGCTAAAAAAAGTAAAAACTCATACAGGGTTAATTCTTTCAACTATGCTGTCTTGTTATGCCGTTGTTGGTGCTACGGGAAATATGGTGGTAGGTATGATTCTTCCAGGAAGAACATTTAGACCAGCCTATGAAAAAATGGATGTTCATTCCAAAGTTCTTTCGAGAACCTTAGAAGATGTGTGCACACTTGGTAACTCTATTATACCTTGGGGTGGAGCGGCCCTTTTTATTCAGGGAGTTTTCGGAACGGACCTGAGCTATATACCCTATGCAATTTTAAACTACACTGTTCCTCTTTTCTCTATTATCCTTGCAGTTACAGGTATAGGGGTTTGGAACAGAGAAGGTACTCCCGTTAATAAATTAAAAACTACAGGTGTCTTAAAAACAGAATATTAAAAATATGATGCAAAGTAAAAAAGGAGATACAATTATGGATAGAATCATTTTGAGAGAAGAGATTGAAAATATAAGGGGTTATATTCCCGGCAGATCAATAGAGGAAGTTAAAGAGGAGTACGGTTTAACTGAAATTGTTAAACTCGCTTCAAATGAAAATCCTATGCCTCCATCAACAAAGGTGCTAGAAGCTATCCAAAAGGCCGCTATGGATATAAATATTTATCCAGATGCACTTGGAGATGCCCTAAGGAAGAGAATATCTGAAAAATACGGTGTAGAAGCTGATAATATTGTTGTGGGGAACGGTGGAATGGAAGTTATACTAGCCATGGCAGGGACAATAATCAGTAAAGGCGACGAAATCATAATGCCTGCAACAACATTTCCAGGATTTGGATTAAAATCTAGTTTACTCGGTGGTAAATTAGTCAAAGTACCTTTAAAAAAATATGACTTTGATTTAGATAAAATGCTTGAATCTATAACGGAAAAAACAAAGGTAATATATATTTGTAACCCAAATAATCCGACGGGAAAAATTATCCCAAAAGATAAACTAAAAGAATTTATTGATATGGTACCCAAAAATATAGTTGTATTTATCGATGAAGCTTATTACTATTATGGGAAAAAAAGTTCTGCATATTTAGATTCAGTAGAACTCCTCCAAAACAGAGAAAACATTATTGTATTGAGAAGTTTTTCAAAATCTTCAGGGCTTGCCGGGTTAAGAGTAGGATTTGGACTTACAAATAAAAAACTTGCAGAAAATTTCAGAAAAGCACTTGGACCTTTTACTGTTAATAAATTGGCCCAGGCAGCTGCCATAACTGCTTTAGATGATGAAGAATACTTAGAAAAAACAGTTGAATTGAATTATACATCCTTAGGAATAATGGAAGATTTTTTCAAAAAAAATAATCTCGAATATATCGAATCCAATGCCAATTTTATATTTGTAAATGTGAAGCAACATTCAAAAATAGTTTTTCATGAACTTATGAAAAGAGGAGTTATAGTAAGGCCTGGATTCCAGTGGGGATGGGATAATTGGATTAGAGTGAGTACGGGAACGGAAAAACAAACTCATACATTTATCGAAAAATTAAAAGAGATTTTATAAATAATACTTAGAATCAGAATCGGGAGAAAATTATGAAAATAATAGCTTTTGTTGTAAGAGATGATGAAATAAAGCCCTTTGATAAATTCTCTAAAAAACTTAATATTCAGGTAGTTTTAAACAAAGAGATATTAACCCTTGAAAATATTGACAATATAAAGGGCTATGACGGAGTCTCTATAACTGCAAAATGTAAACTTGATAAAGAAATTTTAAATAAATTTAAAGAGTATGGAGTTAAATTTATTACAACCAGAACAATTGGATATGATAATGTAGATATAGATTATGCCAAAAAATTAGGCATAAAATTTAGCAATGTTTCCTATTCACCTAATTCAGTAGGAGAATTTACAGTGATGTCCATATTAAATCTTTTAAAAAAATTACCATATTCAATAACAAAAATGGGCTCTAATGATTTCACCCTGTCTGGCTTACAGGGAAAGGAACTAAAAAGTCAGACAGTGGGAATAATTGGAACCGGTAAAATAGGTCAAAGTGTAATTAAGAGTCTTAGTGGTTTCAGATGTAAGATTATTGGCTACGACCCCTACCCGTGTGAAGATATGAAAGATTTGATTGATTATGTAAGCTATGAGGAGTTAATTTCTACCTCTGACGTTATAAGTCTGCATCTGCCTCTGACAAAAGAAAATTATAATATGTTCAACAAAGAAACTTTTGAAAAAATGAAAGATGAAGCTTTAATTGTAAATAATGCCAGGGGAGGTCTTATAAACACAAAGGATATGATTTTTGCCCTTGAAAATAAAAAAATTTCAGGAGTTGCAATAGATGTAATTGAACACGAAGCCGAGTTTTTTAGGAGGGATTTTTCTTCAAAAGAATTATCACATGAAGAATTGAAAACGCTGAAGGTTATGCCCAACGTGCAGGTTACAGCACATCATGCTTTTTTTACAAAAGAAGTTGTTTCAGATATTGTAGAGGGTTCTCTTGAAAATCTAAAATCACTATATGCAACAGGGATTTCAGAAAATGCAGTATGCTAAATTTAGTTATTGTTACAATAAAAATCCGGGGATCAAACCCCGGATTTTTATTGATTAATATTATCTGTTTTCATAAAATTTGATTTTAGATTCCTCTTTTATCATCTTCACAAAGTCATCTAATTTCATAGATTCCTGATCTTTAGACCCGAATCTTCTTACGTTTACCTCTCTGTTGGCAACCTCTTCTTTTCCTAGGATTACCTGTACAGGGATCTTAAACTTTCCATTGGCTTCCCTTATTTTGTATCCTATACTTTCTGTTCTGCTGTCTAGTTCTGTCCTTATCTCTTCCTCTTGAAGCTCAGCCATTATCTCTTTGGCATATGGCACTACCTCATCGTTTATTGTAAGAATTTTTACCTGGGTAGGTGCTATCCATAGAGGGAAGGCCCCTGCATAATGCTCTATAAGTATCCCTATAAACCTTTCTATAGAACCATAGACAACCCTGTGTATCATTACCGGTCTGTGCTTTTCTCCGTCTTCCCCGATATAGTTTATATCAAATCTGTCTGGAAGATTGAAGTCTAGCTGGATAGTTCCACACTGCCAAGTTCTGCCGATTGCATCCTTGATTTTAAAGTCTAACTTCGGACCATAGAATGCACCGTCTCCAGGATTAACCTTGTACTCTTTTCCTAGTCTTTTCATGGCACCTTCTAGTGCAGATTCTGCCTTTTCCCATATTTCATCAGACCCTATTGCTTTTTCAGGCTTTGTAGAAAGCTCTATGTTGTATTCAAATCCAAATAAACCACTGTAAAATTTGTCTATAAGTTCTATTACCCCTATAATCTCATCTTCTATCTGCTCAGGTGTCATAAATATATGTGCATCGTCCTGAGTAAATGACCTTACCCTCATAAGGCCGTGAAGTGCCCCAGAGAACTCATGCCTGTGAACTGTCCCTAACTCCCCTGCTCTTATTGGCAGATCCTTGTAAGAATGCATCTCCTGCTTATATGCAAGGACTCCTCCTGGGCAGTTCATTGGTTTTATGGCAAATTCAGTTTCGTCTATCTCTGAAGTATACATATTCTCTCTGTAGTTGTACCAGTGACCAGATGTTTCCCACAACTCTTTATTAAGCATGATAGGAGTCATTATCTGCTCATATCCCGCCTTAGTATGCTCTCTCCTCCAAAGGTCTATCAAAATGTTTCTTATAACCATACCTTTTGGCATAAAGAAAGGGAAGCCCGGACCATATTCACTCATGAAAAACAGTCCAAGTTCTTTTCCTATTTTTCTGTGGTCTCTTTTTTCAGCTTCCTCTAGAAATTTCAGGTGAGCCTTTAGCTTCTTTTCATCAGAAAATGCAAATCCGTAGATTCTCTGAAGCATTTTATTTTTAGAGTCGCCTCTCCAGTATGCTCCTGCTAGAGATTTTAGTTTAAATGCCTTTATATATTTTGTAGAAGGTACGTGAGGCCCTCTGCAAAGGTCCATGAATTCTCCCTGCTTATAAAAAGAAAGCATCTCTCCCTTGGCAATATCCCTTATTATCTCCACCTTATAGTTTTCTCCTAGTTCCTCAAAATGCTTTATAGCATCCTCTCTAGACATCTCGATTCTTTCGACTTTTATATCTTCTTTGACGATTTTTTTCATTTCAGCTTCGATTTTCACAAGATCTTCCTCTGTAAACTGCTCCTTAGGGTCAAAATCATAATAATACCCGTTTTCTATTGCAGGTCCGATAGCTACCTTTGTTCCTGGAAAAAGTCTTATAACAGCCTGAGCCATAAGGTGGGCCGCAGAGTGTCTTATTACCTCTTCTCCCTCTTCTGTATCTGGAGTCACAAGCTCTACTGCTACATCTTTATCTGCGATATATTTCATGTCCACATATTCCCCATTTATCTTAGCTGCAATTGCCTTTTTTGCAAGGGAATTACTTATACTCTTGGCAACTTCAAACATATTTGGAGCATGGTCAAATTCTTTTATATCTCCACTTGGAAGTGTTATCTTCACCATAATAATCTCTCCTTTTCTATCTTTAATTTTTTTATTAACCTATTAATTAAAACAATATTTCAGTAAAAAAGACCACCCGGCTTTGTCCAGATGGTCTCTCTATCTCCAATTTCAAGATTCCCACACAGACACCAACCATTTTGAAAATACAATGCGGGTTTGTATCTGATGTGATACAAACCCTTAATTATTGGTTAATGTAGTTGTAGTGTGAAAAAATACACCGTACAACATAGAAATCTCTCCTAATAATACCTTTTTTAAAATGATATCAAAATCTACCTAATCTGTCAAATTTTTCCACGTGAAACTTGAAAAAATACACCATCTTAAAAGCTCTAAAAAAATCACTCGGAAGTCTTTTTTTGTCACGAATTACACATATAGATACGAATAAGAAAATAAATCAGAAGTCTTAATTATCTCATTATTCTTTATTTTATTCGTGTTTATTCGTGACAAAATCTTTTAACCTTTTATTAACTATATTCATCTGATTCAATATTTTTATTTCAATTTTTAAATGACATCATAGAATCATTGAAATTAATTACTCTATATCATCTACATTTACACCGTCAAATAGATAGGTCTGTGGCGATGTATTCTCTCCGTCATTTTCAGCTCCAAAACCAAATATAGGCATATTAGGAAAGGTAAGAAGAGTAAACTGAAGTGCAACTTCCCATTCATAGTCATCTATAGTGCTGACATATTCCCTTGTCATAGCCACTGCCCATTCATAATAGCCTTTTTCTTTCCCAAGTTCTACTCCCACAGCGTCTAGAGTCTCCCTGTTTGAAGTATCCCCAGAAAGAGTTTCGTTAAGCCTTAAAAAGGTTTTCACTCTCCACCCTTCACTTGGTTTTCCTACCTTTGCACTGAGGCTGATCTCGTGATCTCTGTCTGTCTCTGACCAGTTGTCACTGCTATCGTATCCTGCATCCTGATTAAATTCGTACCCCACACCTAGCCTGTTGTATGAATAGTAGAGGCTTGCATCCATTCCTTCCATGGAATCCCAATAATTTCCGGTTTCAGAATATCTTGCACTATTTCTTTGAAACATCAGATACAGAGAGAATTTTCTTTTATACTCTCCGAGATCCATCTTTTCATCTCTTATCTTGCTCAAGTTAAAGTCAAGAGAGTTTTTCTCCCTCTCTTCTAGAATTTCACGTATTTTTTCTATGTCTTCTTGAGTTAGTTCATCTTTTGTTTTACTAAACTCTTTTTTCCCATATTTTTCCAGATCCTCATCTGTAAACCTTTTATCCCTGTATTCATATCTAAATGATACAACATCAGATGAGTAAATATCATTTTCATCCTCGTTGTGCACATAATCTTCATAAGTTCCTTTATAATAATGCT
Source organism: uncultured Ilyobacter sp. (assembly GCF_963668515.1). NCBI lineage: Bacteria > Fusobacteriati > Fusobacteriota > Fusobacteriia > Fusobacteriales > Fusobacteriaceae > Ilyobacter > uncultured Ilyobacter sp. Next base: position 324,222 of record NZ_OY764865.1, read on the forward strand.
CTACCTCTCCACCATTTAGGTAGGAGAGGCTGTATATTTGGTTGTCTACGTCTATATCTACCTCCTCATCAGTCTCATTATATCTGTAGTCTTTACCTCTTATGAATTCAAACTGCCATTTGTCTAAACCATTTCTCAGTTCATAACCGTATATATCCTCACTGATTTTTTCACTAGAGTCGTCAGTATCCTCCATATCCCAGATATCATAATCTATTTTTTCTTTTTTATAATAGATCTTATGATCTCCTAAAGAATAGTCTATCCCGTACTGGCTGTTTGTCAGATCATTGAAATTTTCAGTAGATACATTCTCATCTGTGAAATGTTCGTCAAAGTTATAATAAATTTTTGCTATCTTGGTGTCGTCTATTTTTAGGTCAACACTGTTTTTTATAAGGTTTCTTTTTTTTCGGCTTTCCTCAGATGCATCGTAGATGTTGCTGTAGTCTATGGTATATCCTGTCTCTGTGTTTCCGATACCCATTGTGAGGGTGTCCTTATACTGAAATATTCTGTCTTTGTTTTTCAGCCTTATATCAGAAGCGTTCTGGGTATCTCCTAGTCCGCTGTCCCCATCTTTGTAGTCATAGTCCTGATAGAAGTAGGTAAACTCATTGCCTAGATCTATATCCGCTTTTCTCTGGTAATTATTGGCATTGTCATAAATATCTGTTTTCAAATTTAGTGTGAGCTGATGTCTCAGAGTCTCATCTCCGCCGCTGGTGTAACTTTGAGTAGCGGGATTATAACCGGCATCATACTGATCATGCCTCATGCTGTATTTCACTCCAAAATCTCCCAGATACCCCAGTCCGAGACGGCTCTTCTCTACTCCTACCTCATAATAATCAGACTCATTTACATACTTATTGTAGGCGTCCCCCTCTTCATAGTCGTCATAGTCATATATCCCCTCTCTGTCCCAAAACTCCTCTTCGGTTCTTCCTGCAGCAAAAGTAAGTCCTAAGTTTTCACTTGAGAGATCCACACTGACCCTGTCCTCTTTTTTGTCCTCATAAACAACATCTTCAAATCTGTTGTACTGGGCATCCCTGCTATAAGTTGCATTACTTGAAATAGTAGACGATCTGTAGGGATCCTCTGTGGTATCGAGTTCTTTTTCCTCTGTTTTAAAGGTATAATTAATCTTGTAATCTAGACCAGTATCGAGGAGGCTGTACTCTCCAAGGCCTAGATAAAGATTTTGACTGTCATTTTGAGTGTATTTTGAAACAGTCCAAGGCACATACTCCACATCATCTTCATAAATCCCAGACAGGTTTATAATGTCGTCGAGATTCGGGTCTCTTTCCCAAGACCTCAACGCCCTGTATTCATCCCCTGTTTTTTCGTCATATTTCAGGGTCAGTTTATTATTTTTATCTGTTATTTCAAATCCGAAATTTTCCGCCCTGGACTGAAGGTCTGTTTTGCTAGAGCCTGCATCTATATCATCTAGATACTCATAATAGGCACTCATCTTATAATCATCATTATCTTTTGTAATACCTAGCTCAGAGAAAAGGTCACTGTCCATCTCTTCATCATAATCTAGGTCATCTAGCCTGTCGTCAACAATCTCCTTGTAGGAATCCTTGTCTTCCACCAACTTCACTTTTCCATATATGCTAGTATCTTTATTTCCTCCGAGATTTTCAAGCTTTGTATCTAAGGAGACAAAACTCATAGAATCTCCGCCGTCTGGTCTTTCCCCTATGTAGTTAGAACTAGAGGAGTCATAGTATCCGTCATTTTCATTGTCATCTCTTATACTTTCTAACTCACTTACCATATTTTCAGTGACGTTTCTGTAAGTGAAATTCAGATATCCATTATCACTGTTATAGCTATGGGAATATTCTGCATCCCATCTGTCTTCTTGGCTGCTGTCTTTTTTATATAGAAGGGCGTCAGTTACGTTTAACCTTGCAGTACCGTAACTATCTGTCTTGTATTCATTTTCCCATCTGCCTACAAGAACTCCCATTGTATCTGCAAACTTAGGGGCAAACCCACCCCTATACTTGCTGTCTCTATTTCCATAAAGGAATCCCCAGCTGGTGTACCATCCGTAATCATCATCTGATCCCCACATTGGGAAGAGAGGAACCTCTGATCCCGATCTTATGTTCACTGCGTACCAAGGCATGGTAAAGGGAAGTACGTCTTTCGACCCTATGTAGAGATCTGTACCTTTGAAAACAACCTGCTTGTCAGGCTCTATGACTATTTCTTTTGTCCCTAGGTGATAGCCTGCATCCTTGATATCGTCACTCTGTGTAATTTTAGGATCTGTCGTAAACCAGGCGTTACTTAGAGTTAGATTTCCACCTCTATACTCAGCCGTCTCTCCACCGAAATATATTCTGTCACTTGGTGCTTCTGCACCTGTTAAACTTCCTACCTTTATGTATCCTTTACTGTCATAAAATCTGGCATAATCTCCATCAAGGGAAACCTCAGCATCTCTAGTCTCAATCTTCCCCTGGGCACCTCCCTCTTCAAACTCCATTATAACGTCGCCCTTGGCTGTTACTTTATTTTCTTCCTTATCTCTCTGAAGTTCATATGCCTTCATTTTGAGGTTCCCGTATTGTAGGTTTACCCCATCTTCTGATTTTACAGTCTCAGTTCCCAGATCTATCTCCACTTCATCTGTAGCACCTAGAATTTCATCAGAACTTACACCCTGATTAACTGATTCTCCATACAAATTTTCCTGGCCAAAAGTATATATACATGCTATTATAAATGCTGCCAAAGCTATCTTTTTTCTCATCATCATCTTTCCCCCATCCAAATTAAGCATTACAAGTATATCACATATTTTATGTTAAATAAATTGGAGTTCTTAAGGATTTTATTTTTTTCATAAAATTAACTTTGCTGCCTAGGTGTCAGCAATACTTTAACAAAATGTAAAGCTCAATTTTTAAATATATATTTTTAATTTATAGGGAGGTATCTGTTTTGAAAAAGTTTTTAATTTCAGTCTTTATTCTAATCTCTGCAACGGTTTTTTCAGAAGAAGATGTTCAGAAGGAAAACCAGTATATTGTCCGTTTAGTACATGGTGAAGGATCGTACTCAACCCTTGCAACCCTGCTTTCACTTGAGGAAAACGACCACGACCAGCAGGATTCTACCTTAGATGGTATCCAGTTGGAAAAATATATATACAAAGATCTGCTAAACAACTCCCTTGATTTCACACTTTTTTCTAGTTTTTTCTACCACAGCCAAGATATTAAAAATCCAAACGGAAGCTATACTTCTCCTATAACCCTTTCAGGAGAGGATACCTTCCAGATAAACGGAGGAATAAAAGCATACTGGAAAAAATTCCCTTGGAGTAAGTGGGTAAGAACAAGAGTCGGAGTGGGAGAAGGTCTTTCCTATGTGTATGAAAAGCTCGATCTGGAGATACAAAACAGCAACAGAAAGGACAAAAAAAGTGACTCATATATTCTTGACTATTTGGATTTTACAGTAGCCTTTAACTTGCGAGATATTACAAGGTGGGATGTACTTGAAAATTATTATGCCGGTATGGGTATTTCTCATCGTTCTGGAATCTTTGGAGCTATAAACGGTGTAAACGGCGGATCAAATTTTTACACATTTTTCCTAGAGGCAGAATTTTAAAAATTCTGCCTTTTTTATTTTCCCAAGACATTGTTGTACTATATAACTTCTGTTAATACTTATTATAGACTTATTGTCCCGATAAAAACATATGTTTGATTTAAATTGTTTTTTGTGGTAATATATACCTTATATATAATAATGGGTCGAAATTTTAGTAGTTATTGTGATACAGGGTTGATGGTGTATTTATCAAAATATTTTATAATGATATTGGGGTGGGCTTAATGGAAAATAAAGTTTTGGTTACAGGATATTCAAAAATCCCAGGGGGAATTGCAGGTTCTGACGTCTATTCAGTTATAGGCTTGAGTCTATTGATAGATGCTAGCACCGGGAAGATCTTAGAAGCCGATACCAATCTGGTTATTTCTCTGGCAAGGCGGCATATAAATGACATTCTAGTGGGACAAAAGATAACAGACCTTCCACTTCTAGAGTACCGATTTAAAAGCGAATACCATGGTTCTGCAAGAAAGGCTCTCATTGTTGCAATGAAAATATGCTATGACAGATATCTAAAAGCTATTGAAAACAGAAAGAGTTTAGAAGAAAAAAATTAAAATTATAACTCTTAATTTTAAATACTCTTTCAACGATTTAAAGTAAAATTTTTTAGTCGGACCGCTTTTTTTAACAATTCGTTAAAAATTCAGTCTGACTTTTTTATTTTATTTCGAATTTTTAGTAAATTACTGAATTTACAAGAATATTAGAGTCAAAAGATTTTGTCACGAATGGACACTAATAAAAGATAGGGGAATTAACACGAATAATAACAAAATCTTTTGGCCACAGAGGACGCAGAGAAAAAGAGGGCCTTTCACAGAGTGAAAATAAAAATCTTTTAATTTTCAGACTACTTTCCCCTTTAAAAAATGCCGTTAAGAAATCATCTTGTGAAATCCACTTTCATTGAAATAAGGAGGTTTACCGACTATATTTCAATAGAAAGTTAGTTCAGAAGGGATTTTAGGGATTTTTTAGGGGTGCCTTTTCTTTGGTTACTTTCTTTGGGCAAGCAAAGAAAGTAACACAGGTTTTTGGATAAATTCAATAATTTAATTAAAAATCAAAAAAAAAGGAGCTCCTCAAAGGATAGTAATTCTAAAAATCCCCTGGGAAACTCATCTCAAATTTCAATATAAAAATTTTCTATGTTTAAAAAATAAAATTTATAAGTTTACCTTTTCTATCCAACCCTCAGGAGCCTCAACATCTCCAGCCTGTATTCCTGTTAGAGTATTATATAATTCCTTTGTAACCTCTCCAACTTCAGTTTCACTGTGGAAAACATATTTTTTACCCTTGTGGCTTACTGCTCCTATGGGAGATATCACCGCTGCTGTCCCGCAGGCCCCGGCCTCTATAAACTCGTCGATACTGTCTATAGGTACGTCTCTTTCCTCTACCTTCATCCCGAGATAGTTTTCTGCAATGTGTAGCAATGACTTTCTTGTAATACTCTGTAAAATAGAAGGTGACTTAGGTGTTACAAAAACATTATCCTTTGTAATTCCAAAGAAATTTGCTGCCCCAACCTCCTCTATTTTTGTATGTGTGGCAGGATCTAGATATATACAGTCAGCATATCCCTGTTTTACAGCTTCCTCATGCGGCATCAAACTTCCTGCGTAATTTCCTCCGACTTTTACAGAACCTGTCCCCATAGGAGCCGCTCGGTCATATTCTGAAGTTATGAAATTAACCGGACTCATTCCGCCTTTGAAATAAGGTCCCACTGGCATTACAAAAATCCCGAATATATATTCCTTAGCAGGAGAAACCCCTATATTATCACCTATACCTATAACATAAGGTCTTATATAAAGTGTCGCTCCACTTCCATATGGAGGAACAAATCTTTCGTTTGCCTTTACCACTCTTTTACATGCCTCTATAAAAAACTCTTCCGGTACTGCAGGCATAAGTATTCTTTCGCAGCTTCTATTGAGTCTTTTTGAATTTTCATCAGGTCTAAACATGCATATTTCCCCATTTTTATGTCTGTAAGCCTTTAATCCCTCAAAACACTGCTGTCCATAGTGAAGACATGTAGAAGCCTGACTTATGGTGATCTTGTCATCTGACACAAGATTTCCATCATCCCATTTTCCATCTTTGTAGTATGAGATAAAACTATAGTCTGCCTTGATATAGCTAAACCCCAATTCTTTCCAGTCAATCTCTTTATTCATTGAAAATCCCCCCTGTTTAGTTTAACAAATCAAATATAAATTATACTATAATACGCTTCTTTGTCAAATGAATCAACATAAATTTTTCAACAATAAAAAAAAGATAAATGTTATAATCCCTAATATAGAATTTAGATAAAAAAAACAAAGAAACTTCAAATCCGATTATTTCTAGCTTATTAAAATATCAAGGGGGTCACGAAAATGAGTATATTATCAGAAGTTCTTTCAGATGTAAAAAAAAGAGATCCATATGAACCTGAATTTCACCAGGCTGTAGAAGAGGTCTTTGAATCACTAGAACCTGTTGCAAAAATGCATCCCGAATGGGTTGAGGCTGGAATATTTCAGAGAATAGTCGAACCTGAAAGACAGATAACTTTCAGAGTTCCGTGGATGGATGACAATGGAAAAGTACAGGTAAACAGAGGTATAAGAGTCCAGTTCAATAGTGCCATCGGTCCCTATAAAGGGGGACTCAGATTTCATCCCTCTGTATATCCCGGAATTATAAAATTTTTAGGATTTGAACAGATTTTTAAAAATTCCCTAACAGGACTCCCCATGGGAGGAGGAAAGGGTGGCTCGGATTTTGATCCCAAAGGAAAGTCAGACAGAGAGGTAATGAGATTCTGTCAGAGCTTCATGCTAGAGTTGTCTAGATATATAGGGGCAGATACAGATGTACCTGCAGGTGATATAGGGGTCGGTAAAAGAGAGATCGGCTATATGTTCGGAATGTACAAAAAAATTAAAAATGAATTTACAGGAGTATTAACCGGGAAGGGACTCAATTACGGAGGCAGTCTTGTGAGAACACAAGCAACAGGCTACGGGGTATGTTACTTCATGGAAGAGGCATTAAATACCCTCAAGAACAAATCCTTCAAAGGCTCCACCGTTGTTGTATCTGGATCTGGAAATGTAGCTATCTACGCTGCAGAAAAAGCATCTCAGCTAGGTGGCAAGGTTGTGGCTATGAGTGATTCAAAGGGTTATATTTATGACCCTGAGGGGATAGATCTAGAGACTGTGAAAAAAATAAAAGAGGTGGAAAGAAAAAGAATAGATGAATATCTGAAATACCATCCAAAGGCAGTATATACAGAGGGAAGTTTTGGTATATGGAGTGTCAAATGTGACATTGCCCTTCCTTGTGCCACTCAGAATGAACTGGACGAAAATGCCGCCAAGACTCTTATTGAAAACGGATGCTTTGCAGTGGGAGAGGGGGCAAATATGCCTTGCACTCCAGAGGCCGTTCACATTTTTATAAAAAAGAATCTTGTCTTTGCTCCTGGAAAAGCATCCAATGCAGGGGGGGTAGCCACTTCAGGTCTTGAAATGAGTCAAAACAGCATGAGATATTCGTGGACTTTTGAAGAGGTCGATTCAAAATTAAAAGAGATTATGAAAGAGATCTTCAGAAATACACATGAGACGGCAAAAAAATATGGTTTTGAAAATAATCTGGTAGCCGGTGCAAACATTGCTGGATTTGTGAAAGTAGCAAGTGCAATGTACGACCAGGGAATTGCATATTAAAAAAAACTCCCCCAGGGGAGTTTTTTTTAATATGATTCTATTTTTTCTTTAAGAGCAGGCTTTTGCATAAGGCCTACCAATTGATCTACTTTTTCTCCGTCTTTAAACACTATCATCGTAGGTATGCTTCTGATTCCGTATTCAGCTGCAAGACCTGAATACTCATCAACATTCACCTTACATATATTGGCTGTAACTTCTTCTGAAAGTTCCTCTAAAATTGGTCCCAGCATTTTACAAGGTCCACACCAAGATGCCCAGAAGTCTACTAATACGACTCCCTTTCCTTCTAGTACTTCTGTTTTAAATGTAGCTTCGTCTAACTGGATAACTTTACTCATTGTTATTCCTCCTATCAATCAAATTACTACTTTGAAAACATTATATTCTCATAATGTATCATCCACTGAAACTTTTGTCAATCAATTCTACACTCATAATTCCTTTTAACTTTATATTAAATTAACCTTATTTTTCCTCTAAAAAACTTTGAAATATAAAGTTAATTATTGAATTTTTTTATAAGTTCCTGTATAATCTTTATTAAAAAGATAAATAATTATTTATTATAGGTGGTTATATGCAGTTTCAAAGATTAGAACTTTTAATAGGAAAAGAAAAAATAGAAAAACTGAAAAATTCTCACGTTATTATTTTTGGTCTAGGAGGAGTAGGTGGATTCACTGTTGAGGCCCTTGTGAGAGCAGGTATAGGGGAGATCTCAGTGGTCGATTTCGATTCTGTAGACATTACAAACCTGAACCGTCAGATTATCGCAACCCATGAAAGCATCGGAAGAAAAAAAGCAGATTTGATAAGAGAAAGGGCTCTTTCAATAAATCCCCACGTGAAAATCAATTCATACATAGAGAAATTTTCCAAAGAGACAGAAGGTATATTCTTCCAAAATAAAGACTTTGATTATGCCGTAGACGCCATCGACTTGGTGTCATGCAAACTTGAGCTTATAGAGATATGCAAGAAAAAAAACATACCTGTAGTCTCTTCCATGGGAACCGGGAACAAATTGAATCCAACGATGCTTGAGGTGGCAGATATTTCCAAAACATCTGTTTGCCCTCTTGCCAAGGTAATGAGAAAAGAGCTCAAAAAAAGACGTATACAAAAAGTAAAGGTTATCTTCTCAAAAGAGATTCCAAAAAAACCTTTGAATGATGAAAAAAGCAGAGAAAAAAAAGTCAACGTTGGCAGTGCCTCTTTTGTCCCTTCTGTGGCAGGACTTATAATCGCCTCTGAAGTTACAAAGGACCTCTGCAGAATTTAATCCATAAAAAAGGAGAATTTTATGAAAAAAATAGGTCTATATTACGGGTCCACCTCTGGTAAAACAGTAGGTGTGGTAGATGAGATAGAATTTAATCTGGGAGAACTTGCAGATATACACAATGTCGCCGATGGAATCTCTGATCTTTCTCAGTACGAGAATCTTATTTTAGCTGTTCCCTCTTACGGAGTAGGGGAACTACAGGATGACTGGGTAAAGGTCTTTGAAGAATTTAAATCGGTTGATTTTACTGGCAAAACAGTTGCCCTTGTGGGAATAGGAAACCAGACCACCTTTGGTGAAACTTTTGTAGGTGCCATAAAAATACTCTATGATACAGTTATTGAAAAGGGCGGCAAGATAATAGGACTTACTTCAACAGAGGGATACTTCTTCAAAGAGTGTGAAGCTCTGGTAGACGGAAAGTTTATGGGCTTGGTTTTAGATGAAGAAAATCAAGATGACCTCACTCCAGACAGGATATATGACTGGTTAGAAGATATAAAACCATTGTTTAATTAAGGAGCTGATGCTCCTTTTTTTTATTTCTTTACAAAAACCCAATTATATCTAAGCTTTTTTTAGGTATAACGTTTTTTTAACAAAAAGAATCTATTTAGAAGTTTTAAGATATAGTCACAGGATAATTAAAAAAATAGTGATAAAGTTAAATAATGATATGAAAAATTTAAAATTCAAATCTGATCAACGAATATATTTCATTGAAATTTTGACAAAGACGACTCTTTAGGATAATATCTATTTGATATACAAACCTTTGATTGGCGGTGGATATGGAAAGATACGACAGAGTATTTGAACCTTTGGGGAACTTCGAACTCAGGGGCATTACAGATAAAAACATAGAAAAACTAAAAAGCCTGGGGATAGTTACCCTCTACGATCTTTTTTACTATTTCCCCAGAAGCTACGAAGACAGAACTAATTTGAAAAACATCAACCAACTAAAAGAGGGTGAGTACGCCGTTATAAAAGGCAAACTCTTTGGTATAGAAACTTTGAGGACAAGAACCAGAAAAACCGTGATAAAAGCAAAAATCTCTGATGGAACCGGTTTTGTAGAACTTGTGTGGTTTCAGATGCCCTATCTGAAAAAATACCTAAAAATGGGAGAAGAGTACATCTTTATCGGAAATGTGAAAAGAGGATACAACTTCCAGATGACAAATCCTGAATACAGAAAATATGAGGAAAGTAGAGGTTTCAGCGAGGAAATCCTTCCTATATACAGCTCTAACAGGGATTTCAATCAAAGATCTCTCAGAAAAATAGTAAAAACAGCTCTTGACTCTTATACTGAGTTTTTTCAGGAAAACATTCCAGAAGAAATAATAAAAAAATACAGCATAACAGACCGAAAAAACGCCCTGAAGGAGATACATTTCCCAAAAAATCCAAGGGGTATAGAGGAAGCCAAGAGGCGTTTTGCTATAGAGGAACTCTTAATTCTAGAAAGTGGAATTTTAGAAAAAAGATTTGCAATAGATTCAATGAATAATGAGATGTATGTTTTAGAAGATAATAAAAATCTGGTGAAAAAATTTCTTGGAAACCTAGGATACACACTCACAAGAGCACAGAAAAGAGTTGTCACAGAGATATATAAGGAGCTAAACGACGGTAAAATCATAAACAGACTGCTCCAGGGAGATGTGGGAAGCGGGAAAACCATTGTGGCAGTGATAATGCTCCTCTATATGATAGAAAACTCCTATCAGGGGGTCTTTATGGCTCCTACAGAGATACTGGCCACCCAGCATTATCTTTCCATAGCCGATACCCTCCTTGAGCTAGGAATAAGGGTAGAGCTCCTCACAGGAAGTATAAAAGGCAGGAAAAAAGAGGTTCTCCTAGAAGATATTAAAAGCGGTAAAATCGATCTCATTGTAGGGACTCACTCCCTTATAGAGGACAACGTGGAATTTCACAAGCTCGGGTTAATTGTTATAGACGAGCAGCATAGATTCGGAGTGGTCCAGCGAAAAAAACTCCGAGACAAGGGGGTCATTGCAAACCTTATTGTAATGAGTGCGACTCCTATACCCCGTTCCCTAGCCCTTAGCATCTATGGGGATCTAGATGTATCCATCATCGACGAAATGCCACCAGGGAGGACTCCTGTAAAAACCAAGTGGATAAACAACAGCTCTGATGCAGAAAAAGCCTACCGTTTTATTCAGAAAAAACTCAACGAAGGAAGGCAGGCTTACTTTGTGGCTCCCCTTATAGAGGAGAGTGAAAAACTTAGCTTTAAATCTGTCCAGGAACTGTATAAGGAGGTTACAAGAAGGTTTCCTCAGTGCAGGGCAGGTCTCCTTCACGGAAAGATGAAAAACAGCGAAAAGGACGAAATAATGCATCTTTTTAAAAATCATAAGCTGGACATTTTGATTTCTACCACAGTTATAGAGGTGGGAATAAACGTCCCCAATGCCTCTATAATGGTCATAAACAACACCGAAAGATTCGGTCTATCCGCCCTTCATCAGCTGAGGGGGAGGGTGGGAAGAGGATCACATCTGTCCTACTGCTTTCTTTTTTCCGAGACAGACAATGATGTCTCAAAATCAAGACTTATGATTATGGAGTCTACAACTGACGGATTCAAAATAGCAGAAGAGGACCTACGCCTTAGAAAACCAGGTGAAATCTTTGGTACAAGGCAGAGTGGTTTCAGCGACCTTAAGTTTATAGATATAATACACGACGTAAAGACGATAAAAATGGTCAGGGATATTGCCTATGAATATCTGAGAAGAAACAGTGGAGAGATAAAAAACTCCTATCTCAGAAGTGATATAGATAATAAGTTTCTAGAGAATCTTTAATTATTGGAGGTAGCTATGAAAATACAGATGTATACTCAGAAACTGGTAGATTTAAAAGGATCCGACCTTCACCTAAAGGTAGGAATCAGACCTGTAATAAGGGTAAACGGTGAGCTGGTTTATCTCGAAGGAGAAACTATAACAAAAGAATATATGGAAGAGCTGATCGCTCCCCTCATGAACCCTAAGAGAGAAAAAGAACTAAAAGAGGAGCTTACCACTGACTTTGCCTATGCAGTTCCAGGTCTTGCAAGATTCAGAGTAAACCTTTCCTATCAGAGAGGGTCATATATGATGGTAATGAGAATGATCTCCAATGATTCTCCTGATATTGAGGACCTCAATCTTCCACCCTCACTTAAGGATATCGTCGATGTAAAAAACGGCCTTATCCTCGTGACGGGGGCCACAGGAAGTGGTAAGTCTACAACAGTTGCCGCTATGATAAACTTTATCAACAGCCACTATACTAAAAACATAATAACCATAGAGGATCCTATAGAGTATCTTTTTAAGGATAAAACCTGTATTGTAGCACAGAAGGAGATCGGTTCAGATGTGGTATCCTTTGAATCTGCCCTCAAGTACGTATTGAGGCAGGACCCAGACGTAATCTTCCTAGGAGAGCTAAGAGACAGGGAAACCATGGAGGCTGCCATAAAAGCCTCTGAGACTGGACACCTTGTTATCTCTACTCTTCATACCATCAATGCATATCAGACAATCTCTAGAATAATAGACTTCTTCCCAGAAGAGAGGCACAAGCAGATCAGATATCAGCTTTCTGAAAATATCAGAGGAATAATCTCTCAGAGACTGGTTCCCACTGTAGACAACAAAAGAAGGGCCGCCAATGAAGTCATGATAAACTCCCCTACCATAAGAGAACTCATTCTCACAAGTGAGGGAACTGCTGAAATACCAAGGTATATTGCCGACGGAAAAGACAGCAACGGAATGCAGACCTTTGACCAGTCTCTTATTGAGCTTTATAACGCAGGGATAATAACGTATGAAACTGCCCTTAAATTTGCAACAGTTAAGAAGGATATCGAGCTTCTGAGAAGAGGTGTAAGCTTCTCTTCCATGGCAGATATGTTCAATGAAATGGTTGAAGAAAACCAAAAAATATAGTATACTGGCTAGGTTAAACTCAAAATTTATAAAGTGTTTTACATACATAATTTAGAAACGGAGGGAAGGGAATGAAATTTAGCAATCTTTACGTAAAGACGCTAAAAGAGACCCCTAAAGATGCAGAGGTAATCAGTCATAAATTAATGCTCAGAGCAGGAATGATAAAAAAACTAGCCAGTGGTGTTTATACTTACCTACCTTTAGGATATAAGGCGCTTAGAAAAGTTGAAAAAATTGTAAGAGAAGAGATGGAAAGAGCCGGGTCCCAGGAGATATTCATGCCGGTACTTCAGCCAGCTGAAATATGGCAGGAATCAGGAAGATGGGATACTATGGGTCCTGAGATGATGAGAATAAAAGACAGACACGACAGAGAGTTTGTCCTAGGACCAACTCATGAAGAGGTCATAACCGATATCGTAAGAAATGATATCTCTTCATATAAGTCCCTTCCAATGAACCTCTATCAGATACAGACAAAATTCAGAGATGAAAGAAGACCTAGATTTGGTCTCATGAGAAGCAGAGAGTTTTTGATGAAAGATGCCTATTCTTTCCACGGGTCTGAAGAGTGTCTGGATAATGAATTTGAAAAGATGAAGGGAGCCTACACTAGAATCTTTGAAAGATGCGGACTGAAATTCAGGTCTGTAGAAGCAGATTCCGGGGCTATAGGTGGATCTGGTTCCCAGGAATTCCACGTCCTTGCAGAATCTGGTGAAGATGAGATAATCTACTGTGACTCATGTGGATATGCTGCAAATCTTGAGAAAGCAGAAAGTATAGCATTTGTTCCTGAATACGAGAAGGAGTTAATGCAGGCAGAACTTCTAGATACTCCAAACATCTCAAAAATAGAGGATATAGCCGAACATCTAGGTATCGAAACATCCCAGACTGTAAAGGCTATTATATTTAAAGATATAGGCTCTGAGAAGATATATATGGTCCTTATAAGGGGGGACTATGAAATAAATGAAGTTAAACTGAAAAACCTGCTTGATGCGACTGAATTGGTTATGCTCACAGACTCTGAACTTGAAGATCTGAACCTAAAAAAGGGATATATGGGGCCATACAATTTAGATGCTGACAACATTATCCTAGTCGCTGATGAAACTGTCATTAAGATAGTGAACCACACAGCAGGTGGAAACAAAATGGACACACACTATATAAATGTCAACTATGGAAGAGATTACGAGGCTGATATCATAGGAGATATCAGAACTGTAAAAAAAGATGAGGGATGTCCTAGATGTTCCGGTACTTTAAGCAGTGCCAGAGGTATCGAAACTGGACACGTATTCAAGTTGGGGACAAAATACTCAGAATCTATGAAAGCAACTTTCCTTGATGTAAATGGAAAGAGCAATGTAATGATGATGGGGTGCTATGGTATAGGGGTTTCTCGTACAACTGCCGCAGCCATAGAGCAAAACTATGATGAAAACGGAATAATCTGGCCATCTTCAATAGCCCCATATGTCGTAGATGTAGTACCTGCAAACATGAAGAATAAGGATCAGGTTAGCCTTGGAGAAAAGGTCTATGACGAACTTCTTGAAGCGGGAATAGACACAGTGCTAGATGACAGAAATGAAAGACCTGGATTCAAATTCAAAGATGCAGACCTTATAGGCTTCCCTTTCAAAGTTGTTTCTGGAAAACAGGCAGCAGAAGGTATCTTGGAAATTAAAATAAGAAGAACCGGTGAAACACTGGATGTAAAAACTGAAGATGTTGTAACCACTATAAAAGAACTGATGAAAAAATACTAATACAAAAACAGCATGAGACGGCTTTGGGCCGTCTCTTTTTTTAATAATAAAAAAAATAAAAAGACCTGTAGTTTACAAGTCTTTTCATAGGTTTATCCCATTATTTTTTCCATTATTTCATCTGGAATGTCAAAGTTTGAATAAACATCATCTACGTCATCTATATCTTCTAAGGCTTCATAAAGAGCAAAAACTTTTTTGGCTATATCTTCATCTGTTATCTCCACCCTATTTTCAGGAATCATAGTTACCTCTGCTTCCTCATACTTATATCCGGCTTCTACAAGAGAATCTAAAACAGTCTGAAAATCTGCCGGGTCTGTGATAACTTCAAAAGTCTCATCTTCACGCTTTACATCCTCAGCACCTGCTTCTAGTGCAGTCATCATAAGCTCCTCTTCATCCACTCCCGCAGCTGGTATCTCTATAAGACCATTTTTATTAAACATCCACGCTACAGCCCCGTCTGATCCTAGATTACCTCCTCTTTTAGAAAAAGTGGATCTCACTGAAGATGCCGATCTGTTTTTGTTGTCAGTAACTACGTCTACTATGAAGGCGGTTCCTGAAGGCCCGTACCCCTCATATCTTATCTCTACGTACTCAACCCCTTCAAGCTCTCCGGTACCTTTTTTTATCGCTCTCTCTATATTATCTTTAGGCATATTTCCTGCTCTTGCTTTATCCAAGGCCAGTCTCAGTCTAGGGTTGAAGTTTATATCTCCTCCCCCTTCTTTTGCAGATATTGTCAGTTCTTTCCCAAGTTTTGTAAATAATTTTGCCCTTTTCTTATCCTGAGCACCTTTTCTATGCTTTATATTCGACCATTTACTGTGTCCTGCCACGATAATACCTCCCGATTTTATTTAAAATTCACTAAATATTTTATCATATCGTTTTTTATTTTTCAACTTATCGAAAACTTATTTAATTTTATAGCTAGGTAGATCAAAGTTTAATTTTTAATTGAACAAAAAGTCCTGCATATGCAGGACCGATTTTTAAAGCTCACTTTTTACCATTTTCAGATCATTCCAAAATTCCACAGCGGGTCTGGCTTTTTTCCCGTCTAGGCCTCTCACACGTTTTACATATCCCGGGTCATAGGTTGGAATTACTTTTATATTTCCCTCCCAGTTATAGACCTTGCCTCTCACATCGGATATATTTGATTCCTCATTGAGAAGCACAGCTACCACTTCTGGTCCTAAGGCCACGATTATCTTGGGCTTTATAAGGGCTATCTGCATATCCAGATACTCTCTCATAACTCCTTTTTCATCTTCAGATAGTTCTCTCCACCTCAAGATGCATTTGGAAATATTGGTTATGTAGTATTTTTCAGGTGATAAATCTGCCAGATCGCAAAGCTTTATAAAAAATTCTCCGCTTGTCCCTGAAAGTACCCTCATATTTTCATCTTCAAAGAGATCTGGATCGTCCCCTATAAACAAAATCTCTCCCTTTGTGTTCCCTCCTCCTAGAAGAAGTTTTCTGTCTTTGACCCCGTCCAATTTTGGCATTTTCATTCCGCCTAGGTCAAACTTTAGCTCTTCCCACAACTCTCTAATCTCCAATTTCATCACCACTATACCTTAAATATATTTGTGTTCTTTTCCTGATATGCTATCTCAATCTCAACCTCTATACACTGCCTCTTAAGTTCATCTCTCACAGTATTTATAGCTGTTTCATAGCTATTGCTGTCCCGGCTCACATGGGCAAGATAGACTTTTTCAAGTCCCGGATGATTTATATCCCCTATAAACTTGGCTGCATCTATATTTGACAGATGGCCGTTTCTTCCCTTGACCCTGGCCTTTAAGTCCCAAGGATAGGAGCAGCTCATAAGCATCTGATAGTCATAGTTGCATTCGATCACCACTATGTTTACATCTCTAAAGTGTTCTCTAACTATATTATTTATATATCCTATATCTGTTGAAATAGCCAGTTTTTTCCCACGACTGTTTTCCACCTTGAATCCTATGGTTCTCTCTGCATCATGCATCACATCGAAGGGAGTCACCTTAACACTATCTATCAGCCTGAAATTTCCATCTATAAGTCTGAGATTTTTTTCTGAGATCTTCCCCAGTTTTTCTGCACAGATCCTGTAACTTTCAGAAGTAATATATATGGGGATATTGTACTTTCTAGATAAAACACCCGCTCCTAGTATATGGTCTAAATGCTCATGGGTGATAAGCAGAGCCCCTAACTCTTCTATGTTTTCTCCTATAAGTTCAAGCTTTTCTTTTATTTTCTTGCCGCTAAAACCTGCGTCTATTAAAAATTTAAATCCGTCAACTTCCAGAAAGGTAGCATTTCCAGAACTACCACTTCCCAGTATAGATATTTTCATATGATTTTTCCCCTCTAAACTCCTACTCAAAAAATAAAAAAAGCAAGTAGGGTTACTACTTACTATATATTAAGATTTTTATTTTGTCAAACTGTGAAACTTTAGAAAAATCAATCTCTGAAAGATACAGCATCCCCACGAGTACAATGAGTCTAACAGTAGTTATGGCTGCTCCTCCTGTTAAATATTTTTTCTAATGTCTTAAAAGTTTCATCAAGGTAGTGGGTTTTTAGTCTTATTCTTTTATTTTCAAGGGAAAAGGTAACTATAAAGAGATCATCGTGTTTTTCAATATCACACTCTAAAATCATCGTATTAAAAGATACCAGCCATTTTTCATTTTTTATTCTGATTTTCAAAACACCCACCACCTTAAATAATTATCTATATTTATATATAATTATTATAGCTTTCTTATCTATGATTGTCAATAGTTTTATGTTTTCTAACTCTGACCACATATAAAAACTTGAAAATACCAGGGAAAAATACTATACTTAACTATAAGTATGTATAAGGAGATGAGAATATGGATTTTAAAAAATTCCTTAAAGATAGAAGAAAAAATTTGGGGTACAGTCAGAATAAGTTCGCAAAGTCTATAGGAATAACCCAATCCTATTTCAACACCATCGAGAGGGGAGAGGTAAAAAATCCACCCAGCGAAGAAGTTTTAGACAAAATAGCAGAGGGACTTCAGCTAAATGAAAAAGAAACTGAAACGCTGAAATACCTTGCTGCCCTAGAAAGAACACCGGATATTATAATGAAGGAACTTTCAAAACTAAAAAAAGAGCTTACTTCGGTAGAAGCTATGAAGGGAAACACTGACCTAAAGGAAAGCCTCCCTCTGATAAAGGGAATACCGGTATATGAGAGAATAAGTGCAGGTATAGGGGCGATAAACGACGGAGAAGTTACAGACTATTTATCCATCCCAGGGATAAAAAATGCCCAGGAAGTCTTTGCTGTAAATGTTTGGGGTGACTCTATGGAGCCAAATATAAAAGACGGCTCTGTAATTATATGCAGAAAGGATGTTGAGATCAGAGACGGAGAGATCGGGGCTTTTTTATTGAATGATGAAGCCTATGTGAAAAGAATAAAAGTGACCAGCCAGTATGTGGCCCTCATGAGTGACAATCCAAATTATCCTCCTATTTTTATCGGACCTGGAGAAAATCTGATAGCTGTAGGAAAAGTTATAAAAGTATTGAGTGATATATAAAAAAACAGGTATTCAAAACCGGACTTACCTCCTAGGAGATAATCAATCCAATCTTGAATACCTGTTTTTTTACCCGCTTTAGTAAGATTATGTTGTGTTTTAACAGGCGAGTTTTTCAATAAAAATACAAAGTGTAACTTCAGAATACTGGCTCTCAGTTATCCCAGCTTGATCCCATTCCTAATAAAAAGACTATCATTTTAAATATATTTTGTCAATAGATAATGTTATTTTTTTATTAAAAAAATAAATTGACTTCTCATAAGTTAGAAACTACAATGATTTGTGAACTTTATGTTCATTTTTTTATTTTACCAAATATAATAACAATTTCTAGGAGGATTTCATGAATAAAAATCAAAAGAGTCTCTTAGCAGACAGTGCCCTTCTTCTTGTTGCCGTTATATGGGGTTCTGGATTCACAGCCACCCAGATGGCACTAGACAGTGGCTTTCTCCCCTTTACCACAATGACAATCAGATTCGGAATCGCCGCAATTTTAATGAGCGTCATATTTATAAAAAAACTAAAAATGATCAACAAAGGAGATGTTGTGGCAGGTTCGGTGGTCGGTTTTTTTCTTTTTACGGCCTTTGCATCCCAGACAATAGGGCTTCAGTTTACGACTCCCTCAAAAAATGCCTTTCTCACAGCTAGCAACGTGATTTTAGTCCCCTTTATTTACTGGTTTATGACCAAGAAAAAACCTGATACCTCCTCTGTCGTAGCTGCTTTTATTTGTGTTTTCGGCATACCTTTTATCTCCCTGGGAAAAGATCTGACTCTTGGAATAGGAGATTCCCTGTCTCTGCTTTGTGCCCTATTGTTTGCCTTCCATATAAGTTCTACAGGTTTTTATGGCCAGAAGGTGGATACCACGGTGCTTTCTGTTACCCAAATGTGGTTTGCAGCTATTCTATCCTTTATAGGGGCTTTTTTCACAGAAAGTTTGCCTCATTCGGTACCTGTAAATGGTATATTATCCGTAATTTATATTGGGGTATTTGGCACCATGGTGGCTTTTTTTATACAGACCACAGCACAAAAGTACACGACTCCTACAAAAACAGCTATTATACTTTCCACCGAAGCTCTTTTCGGAACTATCTTTTCAATCATAATTCTAAAGGAGATAATAACACTTAAGATGATAGTCGGAGGAATCTCCATATTTTTAGCAATAATTACAGCTGAAACAAAATGGAGCTTCCTTTATAAAAGAAAGGCAAAAATTGTAAAATCAGATCTTTGAAAATAAATATTCTTATCAAAAAATAAACAAAGCCTTCAGACTTAAGAAGGCCTTGTTTAAACCAAAGATCACTGTTTTTCTTCTTGGATATACTCTTCTGTTTTCTCTTCTTTATATTCTGTATCTTTCTTTATATTTTCTTCTTTGGTATTTGTTATCTCAGTAAAAGCTGTTGCTATATTTGCAATACTTTGAAGTTCAGACGGTATTATTATCTTAGTAGACTTTCCATCTGCCACCTTTTCAAAAGTTTCCATTGCTTTCAGAGAAAGTACCTCTTTCGTTGTGTTGGCTGCATTGAGCATTTTTATAGATTCTGCCTTGGCTCTCTGAGTCTTCAGAATAGCCTCTGCCTCACCTTCTGCCTCTCTTATATAGGCTTCTTTTTTAGCCTCTGCCCTCAGTATGGCAGCTTCTTTTTCTCCCTCAGCCACAAGAATTGCAGATTTTTTTTGACCTTCTGCTCTCAGAATTGATTCTCTTCTTCCCCTTTCTGCCTTCATCTGCTTCTCCATGGCATCTTGTATCTCTTCAGGAGGAAGAATATTTTTTAGTTCCACCCTGTTGACTTTTATTCCCCAAGGATCTGTTGCTTCGTCTAAAATCGCCCTCATCTTTGTATTTATTGTATCTCTAGAAGTTAGTGTTGTATCTAACTCCATCTCTCCTATTATATTCCTAAGTGTTGTAGCAGTTAAGTTTTCAATTGCATTAATGGGATTTTCCACTCCGTAGGTATATAATTTCGGGTCTGTTATCTGGTAATACACCACAGAATCGATTTGGATTGTTACATTATCCTTCGTTATTACAGGTTGAGGAGGAAAGTCAACTACCTGTTCCTTGAGAGATACCTGTTTCGATATTCTATCCAAAAAAGGAATAAGAATATTGAGACCTGTTCCCCAAGTTGTAAGATATGCCCCTAGCCTCTCTATTACATATGCTTTAGACTGTGGGACTATTTTTACATTGAATATTATAAGGAAAACTATTACCAATATAAATAAGAAAAATATAAGCATCTGAAACATTTTATCACTCCTTCTCCAAAATTAATTTTATTCCCTGAATTCTAAGAACCTTGGCTTTATCTCCTACATGAAGTTCCTTGTCGCACTTTGCCTTCCAGTGCTTACCGTCTAAGTAGGTCTCATATTCTCCAGGAGGGATAACTTTTTTTATCTCTACAGTCTGACCTATTATCCTGCTCTCTATCTTCTCTTTTCTTTTAGAAAGAAGTTTCTTGCTGAGCGGCCTAGTAACTATTATAAAAATAAACGAAAGGGCCACGAAAAAATAAAACTGTTTCATTATATCTGGAATATATCCTGAAGTTAGAGTCAGAATACCCGCTGCCAGAGCAAACCAGATACTTATCATTGCCGTGGTATACCCTTCTAAAATCAAAAATATTATTGTTAATATCAGCCATATATACATTTTCCCCCCCCCTATTACTTATAATTCGGATTTTAAAAGTCATTTCCTTTTGAAAAACAAAAATATTATATTGTACTATTTTTATACAATTTAAAGTCAAAACTTTTGTTTCCAAAGATTTTTTTACATTATTCTGTATGGTTTTTCACTTTTTTGATTGACACTAAAACTGCCTTTTGTTATAATTTAATTAAATTTAATATTTTTAAGATAGAGGCGCAGTGTTCAAAAGTATCTGCTGGAATCCGGGCAGGATGATGAAAGTAAGAGAAAGGGAAGGCTGCCGAAGGAGAGACCCTGGCCCTTTGTCAATCCTGGTATTATCAATAATATTGATGACACTGTCATTAAGTTTTCAACTAATGAAGTGCTATTGGAATTTTGTTCATTGCAAGGTTGCCGTATGTATTTCGGCAGCCCTTTTTTATTTTATCAAGGCCTAATTTATAAAAAGCAAACTATATTATAGAAAGTATGAGCTCCGAATAGGACGATTGATCGAAAACAGGACTTGTTCCAACATTTTATTAAGTTTTAAACCATTTATTTAGGAGGATTTTATGAGAAGATCTAGTATTTCATTACTTTTATTTTCAGCATCTCCTGCCATAGCAATGGCTGGAGACGCAGCTGCAAACGCTGATCATTATGGTATTCTTACACTTTTACCGCCAGTTTTGGCAATAATTCTGGCCTTTACCACAAGAAACGTTATTCTGTCACTTTTCATCGGAATATACTCTGGTGCCTTTCTTTTGGGAGTTCAGAACAATGGAGTCCTTGGTGGATTTTTAGGCGGATTTCAAGATATCATCAGCAGAGTTATTAACTCAATGGCTGATTCATGGAATGCCGGTATCATACTTCAGGTGCTTACAATTGGTGGTCTTATCGCACTTATTTCAAAAATGGGTGGGGCCAGAGCAGTAGCAGAAGTCCTTGCAAAAAAAGCTAAATCACCTGTATCTGCCCAGATAATAACATGGCTGATGGGGATCTTTATATTCTTTGATGACTATGCAAACGCCCTTATCGTAGGACCTATTATGAGACCTATAACTGATAAAATGAGGATTTCAAGAGAGAGACTGGCCTTTATCATAGATGCCACTGCTGCACCTATAGCAGGACTTGCCTTAATTTCAACTTGGATCGGTTATGAGATCTCTGTTATAAAAGAGGGGTACACCATGATCGGTATGGAAAATGTAAATGCATACAGCGTTTTCGTAGAAACTATACCATATAGATTTTACAATATTTTAATGCTTGTATTTGTATTCATCTCCTCTTTCTTGTCTAGAGATTTTGGACCTATGCTAAAAGCAGAAAGAAACGTAAGAGCGAATGGTATCAGTAGGAACTCTAAATCAAATACCGTAAGTGCTGACGATCATATCTCTGCTCCTAAGGAAGGAATAACTTATTCAATATATAGCGCTATAATACCTATAGGGGTACTCATTATAGCATCCTTTGTCGGTTTCTATTACAACGGTTTAGGAACCCTTGAGGGAGAGGTCCTCACTGCTGTCAATGCTTCGCCACTTTCTCTTCATGCAATCAGAGAGACCTTTGGAGCTTCTGATGCATCGGTGGTTCTTTTCCAGGCTGCCCTGTTTGCATCAATAGTAGCTGTGGCCATGGCTCTTGCCAAAAAAACTCTCTCTTTGGGAGAGGCTTTGGAAACATGGGTAAACGGAATGAAACCTCTTATGATAACTTGTGTTATATTACTTTTGGCATGGTCTCTTAGCTCTGTTATCAAAGACCTAGGTACTTCTACATACCTTGTTTCCCTTTTATCAGATACCATACCCAAACAGGCCCTTCCCAGTATTGTATTCGTTATGGCTTCCTTTATAGCCTTTGCTACAGGAACCTCTTACGGTACTATGGGAATCTTGATGCCTCTTTCTATCCCTCTTGCAAATGCAATAGGAATGACTGGCGGATTAGCTGCAGAGGACCTTCACAGCTTCACTGTGGCCTCTATAGGTGCTGTTCTTACTGGAGCCATCTTCGGGGATCACTGCTCCCCTATATCTGACACTACCATCATGTCATCTATGGGTGCTGGTTGTGACCACCTTGAGCACGTTAGAACACAGCTTGTTTATGCTTTGGCTGTTGCTGCTATCTCTCTTGTCTTCGGATATCTTCCTGCAGGACTGGGCGTACCGATCGGCATGATTTTACCTCTTGCCGTTCTTGCAGTTTATCTCTTAGTTAGATTTGTAGGAAAACCTGTAGATCAAGTAGAGACAGAAGTTGAAAGTGTAATTCAATAACATAAATATAAAAATCCGCCTTTCAAGGCGGATTTTTATATTTAAACAAGACATTTATTTTATTCTGCTGTTTTTTATAGCATCTGCAACCTTTAGGACCTTTGCTGTTTCCTTCACATCATGGACTCTCAGTATAGAGGCGCCTTTAGAAACAGATATTGCAGCCACTGCAAGACTTCCTTCTAGCCTTTCATCCACTTCAGATCCTAGGATATCTCCTATAAATTTTTTTCTAGAAGCCCCCACCAATATGGGTTTCCCAAGAGTTTTAAATTCGTCAAGCCTGTTTATAATCTCAAGATTGTGATCAAATGTTTTTCCAAATCCAATTCCAGGATCCAAAATTATTTTCTGACTTTCAATGCCTGCATTTTCACCTATATCAATACTTTTTTTTAGTTCATATATAAGATCATCTATCAGATCATCGTATTTAGGATTTTCCTGCATGGTCTTAGGCATCCCCTGCATATGCATCAGTATACAATAGGCATCTGATTCTGATATCACCTTTGCCATCTCACTGTCGCCTCTTAATCCACTTATATCATTTATTATATGTGCCCCTCTTTTAAGGCATTCTTTGGCAACCTCAGACTTATAGGTATCGATGGAGATTGGTATATCTACCTCCGTAACAAGTCTTTCTAAAACAGGCAGGATTCTATCTAACTCTTTATCTGCAGGAATATAGTCGGCACCAGGTCGTGACGATTCCCCTCCTATATCTATTATATGAGCTCCCTGTTTTACCATCTCCTTTGCATTTTTCACAGCCTCTTCTATAGAGTTATTTTTTCCTCCGTCAGAAAAGGAATCAGGAGTTATGTTGAGTATTCCCATTACATAACTTTTCTTTGAAAAATCAAATTCCTTTCCTGCTATTACAACAGGGTCGATTTTACTGTCATATTTTATAAGGGCATTTTTTATTTCTTCTGCCATCATCTTGAAGTTCATTCTATTTTCAACTAGTTTATGATAGAGCCTGTTGTATTGTGACAGATTTGCAGAAATTACAACGTCTGTCATATCAATATTCAATTCTCCTAGTTCTTTTGCAACAGATACATCAGCACCTACAGACAAAGACATTTGCTTGATGGCATTGGCACTTCTAGAATCTAGATTTTTTATTTTTAGATTTCTAAAGACAGATTTTTCTGCCATCTCTCTTAGTTCCCCCTCATAAACCCCTATACTCCGAAGCTCTTTTTTAGCTTCATCTAGGTTTTCAAGGTTTATTACTCTAGTACAATAATTTTTCATATAAAACTCCTCTCTATATACCCCAGTCCCTAGGATAACGGAACTCTCTTCCTATTGTTCTTCTTGATATTTTTGCTATCAAAGGAAGTTTTCTTTTATACTGGGAAAGCTTTATCTTTCTTATTATAGTATCTACTATCCACTCTTCGAACCCTTCTTCTATAAGTTCACTTCTCTCATATCTTTCGTCTATAAGCCTATAAAGTATCCTGTCTGCCATATTGTAGGAAAATCCAAGTTCACTTTCGTCACTCTGCCCCTCCCAAAGGTCGGCACTTGGTTTTTTAGCTATTATCTCTTTAGGGACTCCCAGTCTTTCAGAAAGCTCCCATACATTTGTCTTATAGAGGTCTCCTATAGGATTTATGGCAGAAGCCGAATCTCCAAACTGTGTACTGTACCCCAGCAGGATCTCGGTTTTGTTCGATGTCCCCAAAACCAGGGCTCTTTCCTTTGCAGACCTGTCATATAAAATTGTCATTCTCTCTCTGGCCATCTTATTTCCCTTCCTCATATTATCCATATCAGGATTTTTTTCAAAATAAGCATCCACCATATCAGTTATTTCCACAAGCTCACTTTTTATTCCCGTTGCCTCCACGAGAAGTTTGGCATGTTCTACACTCTCTTTGCTAGAACTTTTATAAGGCATCATTACACCCAATACATTTTCAGGACCTAAAGCCTTTGCCGCAAGTGCCGCTACCAGCGCCGAATCTATCCCTCCAGAGAGTCCTAGCACCACTTTTTTAAACCCTGCCTTTGTTATCTCCTCTTTGATAAAATCAATTAATACATTTTCTACAGTTTCCATATTGAGTTTTAGTTTTTCCATACGTCCCCCGTTAATTCTCTATTATATCTTTTTGAAGCATCTCATTATCCAAAACAAATTTACCTAATTTTGAGTTTCTATAATCTCTCAAAATTGTAAGTGCTGCCTGTATAAGGTTAACCTTATCACCTTTTACCAGCATGTTCATTCTATATCCGATTTTTTCAAGAACTTCCTGAGGAACCCCATCAAAATCTTCCTCATGAAGCTTATACTTTTCTTTAAGGGTATTTTTCATACCAAGTGAAAGCATCTTTTCTATTAGTTTATATGCCACCTCTTCCACAGGAATTACCTCATCTTTTATAGCTCCTGCTATTGCCAAGCTGTAACCTACCTCATCATTTTCAAATTTAGGCCAGAGTATCCCGGGAGTATCCAAGAGCTCTAGTCCCTCTTTTATTCTAACCCATTGTTTACCCCTTGTAAATCCAGGTTTATTACCTACCCCTGTACTTTTTTTACCCACTATTCTATTGATTAGCCTTGATTTCCCGACATTTGGTATTCCTGCTACCATAAGTCTAGTGTTTACAGTTCTCAGACCTTTTTTCATCATCTTTTCTTTTTTCTCTTTAGACAATTTCTCAATTATTGCAAAGAGTTTTTTTACATTAAAGCCTGTTTCAGCACTTAATTCTATAACCTCTTCTGCAAAATTATTTTTTATAAAATAATCTTTCCATACTTTCAAATCCTCTTTATTTACAAGGTCAGCTTTATTTAAAATAATTATTCTCTTTTTGTTTTTAGCAAATTTTACGATATCTGGATTTTTACTAGAAAGTGGTATTCTAGCATCAACAATTTCCAAAACTATATCTATTATTTTCATATTTTCCTGGATCATATCTTTTGTTTTTTTCATATGTCCGGGATACCAGTTTATTTTTGCATTTGACA
Source organism: uncultured Ilyobacter sp. (assembly GCF_963668515.1). Classification (NCBI taxonomy): domain Bacteria; kingdom Fusobacteriati; phylum Fusobacteriota; class Fusobacteriia; order Fusobacteriales; family Fusobacteriaceae; genus Ilyobacter; species uncultured Ilyobacter sp. Next base: position 350,251 of record NZ_OY764865.1, read on the forward strand.
TTTCTAAAGTGTACCTCCTAATTTTCTTGAGCCTTTATTATAAGTACAATTTCACCCTTTATAGGCTTTTCCTTGAGTCTCTTGGCAACTTCAGTTGTAGTTCCCCTTATTATTTCTTCATAAATTTTAGTTATCTCTCTCACAATAACTATATCTCTCTCTCCTATAAATTCATGGATATCTCTTACTGTTTTTTCTATTCTATGAGGAGATTCGAAAAGTATAACGGCTCTCTCTTCACTAGCTAGTTTTTTCAACAAAGTCTGCCTTCCCTTTTTTTTAGGAAGAAAACCCTCAAAGGCTATTCTTTTCATGTTCAGACCGGCTACAGAGGCAGCCGCAGTCATAGAACTAGCCCCCGGTATAGGAACCACCTTTATCTTATTATTAAGTGCAACGTCAGCTAACTCAAATCCAGGATCAGATATGCACGGAGTTCCTGCATCAGTTACTAGGGCGATGCTTTTTCCACTCTTCAAAAGATTCATTATATTTTCTATCTGGTGCCCCTTGGTAAACTCATCATATCTATAGACTATAGTTTCTATCTCATAGTGTTTGAGAAGTCGTTTTGTCACTCTTGTGTCTTCTGCAAAGACATAGTCAGCTTCTTTTAATATTCTAACGGCTCTATAAGTTATATCTTCGAGATTTCCTATTGGTGTCGCTACTATGTACAGCATTTCAGACCGCCTTTCAATTATTATTAAAGAGTGAACTCACGCCCACTCTTTAACTTTTTATTTTTTATTATTTAGAAGTATCCCTTTTAACACTCCTATTGCACTTTCAAGCTGAATATCTTTCTTATTTTCTAGTTTCTCAGCTTCCTCTTTGCCCTTGAGCTCTTTTAAGATTTCTTTTTTATTTTCCTTTGTTTTTTCCTCATCTATATTGGTTACGAAGCCATCAAAAAACAGATAATCAGAGTCTTCTACCACCTTTATATCAGGCTCTATACCTGTTCCGTGGATAGAGATTCCGCTGGGAGTATAATATTTTGCAATTGTAAGTTTTATACCATCTCCATCTGGAAGTGGTAGCAGACTTTGGACGCTGCCCTTACCAAAACTTTTTTCCCCTAGAAGAACTGCTCTTTTGTTATCTTTCAAGGCTCCTGCCACGATTTCAGAAGCCGAAGCACTTCCTTCATTTATAAGTACTACAATAGGAAAATCTCCGTAGTATTTTCCTTCTCTCATGTAAACCTGTTCGTCACCAGTTTTTCCCTTTACACTTACTACTTTTCCCTCTTTAACGAACATAGAGGATATTTTTATTGATTGATCCAAGGCCCCGCCTGGATTACTTCTTAAATCCAGTATTAAAGCTTTCATCCCTTGCTTAACCAGTGAATCCATAGACTTTCTTACATCAGGATATATATCTTCTCCGAATTGAGTTATTCTGAGATACCCTATTTTATTATCAAACATCTTGTCTTTTACATATTTAAGTTCTACTATGGCCCTTTTCAGAGTTATCTCTTTGGATTCCTTAGATGAATCTCTGTATATTTTCACCTTCACCTCTGTACCAGGCTCACCTTTTAGTTTTTTTACACACTCATTGCTTGTAAGGTTATAAGTAGATTCTCCATCTATCTCTATTATTTTATCCTTAGGCTTTATCCCGGCGTTATAGGCAGGGGTATCCTCTATAGGCGACACAACAACTAGGGGTTCATTCTCCTTTTTCTGTATGACCATACCCACACCGGCATATTTCCCCTGTATATCCTCCTTAAAGCTTTCCATCTCTGTCTTGTCAAAGTAGGTGGAGTATGGATCATCTAAAGATTCCACCATACCTCTTATAGCTCCATGCATGAGCTCTTTTTTATCTGTCTCTTTTTCTCCTACATGGTTGGCCATTATTATATCCATAATGTCAGAGACCTCTTTTAGTTCGCTTAAATTGTAAAGAAATCCCCTTTTGGTATTTATTTGTTTTTTATCAATTTTAGTATTTGCATATACCAAGCTAAATATTACAACAGACAATACAACTACAATTATTTTCATTCTGGTATATTTCTTCATTAAAATTTACCCCCCAGTTTTTAGAGATTTACCCCTGTTTATAATCTCATCTATATCTATTTCATTGTTCCCATATTCAAGAGAAAAAACAGATAAATATTCCACATTTCCTTTACCGCCTGTTATGGGCGAATAATCTAGAGACTTTAAATACAGACCGTGGGAGTTTGCCGCCTCGATTATTTTTTCTATAGCCATCTTGTGCTTTTTGAAATCTTTGACTATGCCGCCTTTTTCTATGTTTTCTCTTCCCACTTCAAACTGTGGTTTGATAAGGGCCATTAATTCAGAGTCATTTTTCATAAATTTTATAAGATGTTCAAAAACCTTGGTTATTGATATAAATGATACGTCCATCACTAAATAGTCAGCCTTATTACCACCTACATGTTCAAGTGTAAGATCTTTTATATGAGTATTCTCGATAGATTTTACCCTCTCATCATTTCTGAGTTTCCAATCTAACTGATTAGACCCCACATCTGCTGAATACACGTATTTTGCACCATTTTGAAGGGCACAGTCTGTAAACCCTCCAGTTGAAGCCCCTATATCCAAGACAATCTTGTCCTTCATATTGAGCCTAAAAACTTCGATGGCTTTCTCAAGTTTCAGGCCCCCTCTACTGACATACTTCAGGACTTGCCCTTTTATTCTTATTTCAGGTTCTTTATCTATTTTTATCTGTGTTCCTGGTTTTTCGATTTTTTTATCGTCTACAATCACAATCCCAGCCATTATAGCTCTTTTTGCTTTTTCCCTTGTTTCAAAAAATCCTTGTTCCACCAGAAGCACATCCAGTCTTTCCTTCATAAAACACCTCTTAGTTTTAATTATTCAAAAATCTTATCGTCATCCAAGTATTTTATAAGGATGGAGTTTTTTATAAGATTCTTAAACCCTACCTTTTCAACTGAATTAATGAGTCTTGAGGTTTCTCTTATTCTCTTTGTAAAAAAATCATCACCAATGGGAATTCTTTTATTTTTACTGTAATAACTTATAAGCTGCTTGGTGCTCTTTAGACCCAGTTCTATCTTTGCTCTTTTGAGCCTGTCTTTTAATATCCCGCTCGTACAGTCTAATTTTTTGCAGATTTCATCTGTCTGCAGTCCCTCTGCCATATGCCTAAGTATCTCGTCAGCACCTATGGGATTTATTCTGTGGTACTTAGCAGAATAAACATCTGCTTTGTGTACTATATTGGCCTCTTTGGTACTAGGCTTTATTTTCCCCCATTTACCGTGGTGGGATATTACTATATGAACAACATTCTTTTTTATTTCAGCATGGAGTTTAAGATTTGTTTCCTCCTCAATATCCTCCAAGATTTTTTCAGTCTCTCTGATTATGTAATCCGGCCTTTTTATCATCATTTGAGAATGGGACAGTTTTTCTCTGTTGATCCTTATACTCCCCTTACTTATATCGTGTATTATTATCCCCACAATGATTGAAAAAACATCTATTGTTTTTGTATACTCATCAAGGCTTATAAATTCTCTTTTCATCTCATCCTCAGATATTTTCAATACGTCATAAGTATGTGTAGAAACTTTTACTCCTTGGTCTTCTACAAGCTCTAACTGACGCACGAGAGGATGTTGAAGGAGAGAATCTATATATAATTGTGCCCTTTTATTATTTATTTGCATTTATACACCCTTCTATCCTATCAACTAATTTACTTCCTCTAAGACCATTTTCAAAAAGGAGGTCATCCCTTTTCCCATGAGGTATTTTAGCATTTTCAAGGGAGATTTTATAAACTTTTTTATATAGTCCCCTGTCATTTAAAAATTCTAAAATAGAAGTTCCAAAGGAATTTTTGTCATAGGCTTCTTCCAAAACAAAAATATTATCATAATTTTTTACATTATCAACCAAATAATTTTCATCTAGAGGGCTTATGAAAGCAGCACTCAAAATGGTTCCCCCTATACCTCTCTTACAAAGTTCATCTTTGACTACCATAAGCTCCTTTAACATACTTCCTGTTGCTATGTAAAGATTTTTTTCACCTTTTTCCATCTCTTTCCATTTACCAAACTGCAGAGGCCTGTCTCCCTCTATGTCATAGCAGGTAGACCTCGGTATTCTTATTGCCATAGGCCCCCTTGTATAATTTCTAGATATCTCTAGAGCCTCTTCTAATTCTCTGCATGTAGTTGGTGCAATTACTGTAAATCCCTCTATACTCAGAAAATAACTTATATCATAGACTCCCTGATGAGTTTTCCCGTCCTCTCCTACTATTCCAGCTCTGTCTACTATAAATCTCACCGGAAGATTTTGCAGTGAGATATCATGTATAAGCTGACTGTAAGCCCTTTGAAGAAAAGTTGAATATATTGCAACATAGGGTTTTTTTCCTGAGATAGCTAGACCTCCTGCAAAGGTCACAGCATGTCCTTCAGCTATGCCTACATTATGGCTTCTTTCTGGAAACTTTTCAAAAAAATTCATGAGCCCCGTACCTTTTACCATCGCCGCTGATATTGCATATATATCCTTGTCTTTTTCTCCCATCTGGCAGATCTTTTCACCAAATACTTGAGAATAAGACGGCGATCCCTTTCTTACATTACCAGTCTGTACATCAAAGGGAGATATTCCATGAAATTTTTCCTGGTTTTTCTCAGCAAATGAATATCCCTTGCCCTTTTGAGTTTTCACATGTATCAGTATAGGTCCTTCCATCATTTTGGCTTTTTCAAAAGTTTCAATAAGCTCATTTGAGTCATGGCCGTCAATTACTCCTAAAAATTTAAATCCAAGGTCCTCACATATGCTCATAGGTGCAAAAAATTGTTTTACAGAATGTTCGGCCCTTTTCAAGACACCTCCCACCCTTTTCCCAATTTTAGCCTTTCTTACTAGACTTCTCACTTCATCCTTGAGGTTCATATAAGTTTTACTTACAAGAAGTTTTGAAAAAAATCTTGAAAGCGATCCCACATTCTCCCCTATAGACATCTCATTGTCATTTAGAAGAATTATCAGGTTTTGGAATCGGCCTCCTATATAATTTAATGCCTCTAAAGAGGTACCGTTAGCTATAGATGCATCTCCTACCACCACAATGACTTTTGAGTCTGGATTCGCTGCTGCTATTCCGCTAGCCGCAGAAAGTCCAGAGCCTGCATGACCAGATATAAAAGCATCGTGTTCACTCTCTTCAGGATTTAGAAATGGGGCTATTCCACCCTTTTTTCTAAGGGTGGAAAATTTTTTATCCCTTCCTGTGACAATCTTATGAACATAAGACTGATGTCCTACATCGAAAAGTATTTTATCCTTAGGAGAATCAAAAACTTTATGAAGTGCAAGAGTTAATTCTACAACTCCTAGATTGGGAGCTAAATGTCCCCCGTTTTTACTTACAACATCTATGAGTTGCTCCCTTATCTCTTGGGCTAGTTTTTCAATTTGATTTATGTTCATATTTTTTATATTCATAGAAATTTTCCTACCTTAGGCGAGCAGATATTTTTTCATCAGAAGTCCTACTACAATTCCTAGAAGAGCACCTATCAAGACTTCAAATGGTGTGTGCCCTAATAGCTCTTTGAGATTCTCATCATGAATTCTTTCCTCAATTTTCTGAGTAAGTCTTTCTACTATCTTGTTTAGTACTCCAGCTTGTTTCCCAGCGGCTCTTCTTATCCCTGCAGCATCGTACATGATTATTCCGGAAAAAATTACTGCTATTGCAAAATAGCTACTCGCCATCCCTTCGACTATAGCTATAGATGTTGCTAGAGAGGTGGCAGTAGACGAGTGGGAACTTGGCATTCCCCCAGTCTCCCAAAACCTCTTAATATCCAATTTTTTATCAAAAATTATGGCACTTATTACCTTGTAAAATTGAGCTATAAACCACGCAATAAATACAACATCGATTATCCTATTCCCAAAAATTATCCCTGGTTTCATCATTCTCTCCCGATATAATTTAGATTTTTCTCATTACCTCTGAAACAACAGGATTGTCTTTGTTTTCCTTGTAAAATATCAGTGTCTTACCTATTATTCCCACAAGTTCAGATTCAGTTTTTTCTGCGAGCTCAAATGCGACCTCTTTTTTGTCCACTTCAGAGTTCTGAAGGATCTTTACCTTGATAAGTTCTCTAGACTCTATGGCCTGAAGAAAGCTCTCGACAAGATTGTCCGACATACCCTCTTTGCCTATTCTCACAATAGGGTCTAGGTCGTGGGCCTCTTTTCTCAAAAAATCTCTTTGTTTGCTGTTAAGTTTCATTTTTCTCCTCTCTATACTTCCATTATTATCGGTAAAATTACCGGGTTTCTCTGAATTTTATCATAAAAATACTTGGACGCTACGTCTTTTGTCACAGTTTTTAAGGCTGCCCATTCTGTGATTTTCTTTTCTTCGTAAGATTTAAGTTTTTCTTTGATGCACAAAGCGGCCTCGTTTATCATCTTTTCAGACTCTCTAGAATACACAAAACCTCTTGTAACTATATCAGGTCCTGCAAGTATCATTCCTGTTTCTTTAGATATAGTTAGAACGACTATTACCACACCGTCTTGTCCTAACTGTTGTCTGTCACGAAGGACTATATTACCTATATCTCCTACTCCCAGTCCGTCTACGAGAATAGCTCCGGCACTTACCTTTCCGGCTATTTTAGCATAGGATTTAGTAACCTCTATTTTGCTTCCGTTTACTGCGATGAGTATCTGGTTCTCTCTAACCCCTGTCTCAATAGCCGTTTCTTTATGTGCCTTGAGCATTTTATACTCTCCATGAACAGGCATAAAGTGCCTTGGTTTTATGAGGTTTAACATCAGTTTCTGCTCATCTTTACTAGCATGCCCTGATACGTGTATCCCCGCTATTTTTCTAAATACCACTTCTGCATCATGCTTCAGTAGATTATTTATGTTGTTATATACGGCCCTTTCATTTCCCGGAATTGGAGTTGCAGATATTATTACAGTATCTCCCTTTCTGAGTTTTATATGTTTATGCATGTTTTTAGCTATTCTAGACAGTGCTGCCAGAGGTTCTCCCTGGGTACCTGTACACAGTATCACTACCTTGTCCTCTTTTAATTTTCCAACATCATAAAGAGATACCATGAGTCCGTCTGGTATTTTTAGATATCCTAGCTTAGAAGCTATTTCAAAAACCCTCACCATACTTCTTCCGTCTATGGCTATTTTTCTTCCAAACTGATGAGATACATCTATTATCTGTTGAAGTCTGTGAATATGTGAAGCAAAAGAGGCAGCTATTATCCTTCCCTTGGCTTTTTCAAACTCCAATCTGAAAGCTTCCCCTACACTTTTCTCAGAAGGGGTAAAACCCTCTACTTCAGAGTTGGTAGAGTCCGAGAGAAGAAGGTCTACTCCCTGATCTCCAAGCTGTGCAAGTCTTGAAAAGTCAACCCCCACACCATCTACAGGTGTGAGGTCTATTTTAAAATCTCCAGTATGGACTATTACTCCCGCAGGTGTTGTTACTGCAAGGGCATAGGCATCGGCTATTGAGTGAGTTACCTTTATAAATTCAACTGTAAAGTATTTACCTACCTTTATCTTGCTTCTTCCCTTTATCTCTTTCATTTTAGGAAGTACCTTTGAAAATCCCGGATTGTCAAACTTAGATTTTGCAAGAGCTAAAGTGAGTTTTCCCCCATACATAGGAACTGACTTATCTATTTTATTATATAAATAAGGAATTCCACCTATGTGATCCTCATGACCGTGGGTTATAAACAATCCTTTTATCTTATTTTTATTACTTTCAATGTATGAAAAATCAGGAATTACAAGATCTATTCCAAGTAGTTCATCATCTGGGAAAGTAAGTCCAGCATCTAATATGATTATCTCATCTCTATATTGGACCAGTGTCATATTTTTACCTACTTCATCTAGCCCCCCTAGAGGAATCACATACATCTTTTCCTCTTTTTTTGCTTTTACCACCTCTGAACTGTCCACAATTTTAGTTGCAGAATTTTCTTCCATTCTAGGTTTTTTGGTATCTGTATTTTTTTCTCTATGTGCAGCAGGTCCCTTTCCATGGACCTCCTTTTGTTGATTTTTCATGCTCATGCTTTCCCTCCATAAATAATAGGAGAGTTTTAAAACGGTCCCCTACACTGTTTTAAAACCCACCTTCATTTTCTATTATAATTAAAATGTTCAAAAAAACTACTCTTTTCCTTTTAATTCAAGATACTTGTCCACCATGGATTTTGCAGCAGGTCCGGCTATACTTCCTCCTCCTCCTGCTCCTTCTGCAAAAACAACAAACACAACCTCAGGATTATCTGCCGGAAAGTATCCAGCTACCCACGCATGGGAATTTTTATACTGAGAATTCTGTGCTGATCCTGTCTTTGCTGCGACTTGTATACCTTGAGTTCTGAGGGCTTTTGCAGTACCGTTGTCTTGTTCCACTGTTGCTATCAGGTCTTCATTCAATATATCAAAATATCTTTGTGGAACATCATTTTCTATATATTTATCTCTTAAAACAGATTCTGTGCTATTAGGGCCTTGAAAATAATTAGCCACATGCGGTCTGTAAGCATATCCCTTGTTTGCAAGGATACAATATGCCATTGCTGCCTGAAGAGGTGTCATAGTAAGGTATCCCTGTCCTATAGAGAGATTTATCGTGTCTCCCCTATACCAGCCCTCTTTCACATATTTTCTTTTCCAAGATTCATCAGGAAGTCTTCCGGATTTTTCTCCTGGAATATCCACCCCTGTTTTTTCCCCTATACCAAACTTTGATGCAGTTTTCACTATAGGTTCATAACCCATCTCATCCCCATGCTTGTAAAAATAAGTATTCACAGATTCTACCAGGGCTTTTCTCATATTTACAAATCCGTGCCCACCGGCCTTCCAAGATTTCCACTTCCATTTCCCGATCTGATAATATCCCGGGTCATATAGAGTTTCATTTGGATTTAGACCTTTTCCAAGAAGGGCTGTAGCGGTTATTATCTTAAATATTGACCCCGGCGGATACTCTCCTGTTATCGATCTGTCAGTTAGGGGCCTTCTTTTATCTTTTGTAATCTTCCTCCACTCTTTAGGTGAAATTCTAGAACTAAACATATTCAGGGAATATGTTGGATAACTTACCATTGCGAGAATTTCACCATTTTTTGGATTAATAGCAATAGCAGACCCTTGTAGTTTGTTGCTTTTAAAATATTCCTCCATGTGATCCTGGAGCTGCTTATCTATCGTCAGATAGATATCTTTTCCTTGTTCAGGTTCTCTGGTTTTGAGTTTCTTTACAATTCTGTTAAGAGCATTTACCTCTATATATTCATACCCTGCCTTACCTTGAAGTTGTAGGTCATACTCCTTTTCCACGCCGTTTTTTCCTATTATATCTCTCTGTGTATAACCCAGTCCCTTGAGTTTTTTATACTCTGTTGCTGAGATTTTTTTTACATACCCTAAAACGTGAGAAGCCAGAGTGTCATAAATATACTTTCTCTTAGAATATGTCTGTACCTGCAAGTAGGGGTAGTCAGAAAGTCTTTCCATTATTCTATGAGCTTCTTTTACATCAAGGTCTTCTAAAAGAATATTTTCTCTTGTATAGGGGAAAATTTCTCCATATTTTATTCGTTTTTCTATATATTCCTTTTCAAAACCTGTGAGATCAGATATTTCTCTTACTATCTCATCGTCAAATTTTCTTTCTTTCATATAGACAAGCCTGTAGCCCGCCTCATTTGTTACAAGTAGCTCCCCTTTAGAATCAAATATTTTACCTCTTGGAGCCTCAATTCTTTTGAGTTTAACTCTGTTTTTCTCAGAAAGATTTTTATACTTTTCTCCCTTTATGATCTGAAGATAAAAGAGCCTAGATCCGAGAAGTGCAAATATAACAACAACAAATACCTGAAATATGTTGCATCTGCTGCTATTATTTTTTCCCAGTCTAACTTCAAAACTTTTTTTTTTCTTCATTACATACTCCCGAAAAACTTATCGTCTTTTTTCATGTATAGATAATTAAATATCCCGTATGATACCATCAGTTTAACTAATATAAAAAATGTGAAATAACCAGTCTTAAAATATACCATTCCGCCGTAGATTACTGCCTGAATTGATATAATAAAGGGCAGGTTGTATTTTTCATAAGCTATAATTTTAGATACCCAATGAAAAACAAGATAAAATATGGTCCCAGCAATAGCAGCAGTTGCAAAACTTATACTTTGAAATGACATTATAAAAGCCACCAAAAGAATAAAAAAAATAGAATCTACATTTTTTTTATAAACAAGATAAGTTATATAGGGGATAGCTATAAAATTATACGGGTAATCCAAAGCCAGACTATTTTCCAAAAATATGAGTATCATGAAAAAGAAATTAATCATTTTATCTCTTTATTATCTCCTTAGCTTCATTCCAAAGGACTTCAAGTTTATAAAAATCCCTGGTTTCTTCATCCATGATATGGACCACTATGTCATCTAGGTCCACTAAAACCCACTTGGCCTCATTGTATCCCTCTATACCTAGTCGAATCTCCCCTGATTCTCTGATTTTTTTGTCCACTTCATCAGTTATTGCCTGTATGTTTCTGTTAGAACTTCCAGTGCATATGACAGCATAGTCACATAGCGAACTTTTTCCTTGAAAATCAAGAACTAGTATGTCCTTTGCTTTTTTACTCTCTATTGCATCAACTACTGTTTGTAACTTCCCGGTCATTTTGCCTCCTGAATTATTTTATGAAAATGTTTATTTTATTTTTAAGTTCTTTATTTTCGACCATATTTTTTATCCCAAGCTTCTGAGAAAGCTTATATCCTGTATAATAATCCTCACCGTTATATTCTATAAAGCTCTCTTCTGCCTTAGATGAATCCTTGTTAGCTTCTACATTTTTATAGCCTATCTTCTTTAATTTTGCTACAGTTTCATCTGTCCCTTTAGAATCTCCGAATACATCTATTTCAAGAAGTCCCTCTTGCTCTTTTCCCAATACAAATACTACGTTTGCAAGGGTGGGAAGACTTCCCTCCTCCTTTATTCTAAAATACTTCTCATCTAGTTCTAATATCATCTCTTTAAGTTTGTCTTCAGGAAGGTCTTTATTCATGACATAGCTGTATTGTTCATAAGACTCATAGTTGGCACTGTTATATTTCACAGAGAAAGCATCTTTCAGTTTTTCTCCAGCCTGTCTTGCATAACCGCTTCTTCCATTGGCATTCAATATATCAACTATGGCATTTTGCACCTCTCCGCCTCCTGTCACCTCATAATAAAGCTCTAGAAACATGGAGTTCAGACTAGATGTTAGCACATACCTTTTATCTCCCATTGATATCTCAGGGATATTTTTCATATGTTTTGTGTTTACATCTACCTCTTTTCTTTTCACCACCTTAAAGTTTTCAACTTTTTCGGGAAGTATCTCATTTAATCTTCTTACAACTTCCTCATAATTTTTAGTATTGATAATATCCCCTAGGGTCTCATTCTTATTGATGCTGATCTCAAAGGGTATTTTAATAGATAATTTTTCTCCATATACCACAAAAGTGTTTTCTTTTCCTACTATTATATATTTATCCCACTCCTGGAATTCCTTGTCATTTCTTTTTCCCACATTTATAAGGAGTGTTACTGTTAAAATCAAAATCACAGAACAGATAAAGAATAAAAATTTAACCTTATTTTTATTTGATCTTCTTGCCACCTCTTAGCCTCCCATTTTCTACTCCAGATATTAAAACTTCAACTAGTTCGTTGACTCTGCCTAAATAATCCATTATTTCAACTTTTATATAATTCCTGCTGTATCCATATGTGTTCCCGTTTTTAGTCTCTTCTACCAAGACCTCCATTGTTTCTCCCATATATTTTTCCCCTAATAATTTCTGCATCTTCTCTTTCAGAATTTCTAGTTTCTCAGCCCTAGCCTTTTTTGTTTTAGAATCTACCTTTTCAGGAAGTCTGCTAGCAACCGTATTTTCTCTGTCAGAATACTGGAATATATGAAGGTCCGAAAAACCTACCTCTTTTATCACAGAAAGAGTATTTTCAAATTTTTTCTCTTTTTCTCCTGGAAATCCCACTATAACATCTGCCGTATATTCTATATTTTTCACGGCATTTTTTAGCTTTAGCAGCCTTTCCTTTATTAGATGGCTGTCGTAATTTCTGTTCATAGCCTTTAAAATTTCATCGTCACATGACTGAAGGGATATATGTAAATGGGGCATAAGTTTTTTATTATTTTTCATAAGCTTTATAAATCTGTCACTTATTTTATCAGGATACATAGATCCTATTCTGATTCTCTCTATTCCGTTTACCGTGGATATTTCATCTAGAAGAGTTTCAAAGTCTCCGTTTCCTGGGATATCCTCTCCATAAACACCCAAGTTTATCCCTATTATTATAATCTCTTTAAATCCCTCTTTGGCAAGAATCTCAGCCTCTTTCAGTATACTCTCTAGTTTTCTAGACCTGCTTCTCCCTCTTGCAAAGGGTATCTTACAGTAAGAGCAGAAGTTATTGCATCCGTCCTGTATCTTTATATATGCCCTAGACATTTCTCTCAAGGTCGAAAATTCAAGTTCTTCATATTCTTTTGCATCAAAAATATTTCTATGTATCACACGCTCTGAAGTTTTTTCAGCTTCTATATTATTTATAAGATTTATTATCCCACTTTTATCACTATTACCTATTACATAGTCTATCTCTTCTATTGCCTCTAGGTCATCTGCATTGGTCTGGGCATAGCATCCTGTGGCTATCACCATTGAATCTGGGTTGTTTTTTTTTGCCCTTCTTAGCATATTTCTTGTTTTTCTGTCTGCTATAGTAGTCACCGTACACGAGTTTACTATATATACATCTGCCTTGTCATCAAAATTCACTTCGTCGTATCCTAAATCTGACAACTGTTTTTTTATACTTTCCGTTTCATACTGGTTGACCTTGCATCCTAGAGTACAAAACGCCGCCTTTTTATTCGAGATCATTGATCAAAACTCCTCCTACTACAATTGCCGCTGTTTCCGCTCTGAGAATTCTTTTTCCCAGAGTAACTACCTTTGCATTATTTTTTTGAAGGTAGGCTACCTCTTCTTCTGAAAAGCCTCCTTCAGGTCCTATAAGGTATAAAATTTTCTCCGGAGTTTTTTCAAAGCTTTTCAAAACATCCTTTATCCTTGTATTTTCAGCGCATTCATAAGGAAGAAGCACCAAATCATAATCAGAATATTCTATCTCTGAAAGCTTTAGAGGTTCACTGATCTCCACCAACTTTACACCTTGACACTGTTTCAAAGCTTCCTTTGAAACTGTGTCCCATTTACTCTTCTTATCCTTCAGTTTTACAATGGTTCTCTTAGTAATTGTGGGGATTATTTTACTTACACCTATCTCTGTTAATTTCTGTATCACTAGATCCATTTTGTCATTTTTTAAAATTCCCAAGGCTGCATCTATTTTTATTTTAGAAGAATATTCATCTCTTTTTTTCTCATTTATTTCAGCTGTAATCTCTTTTTTTTCCAAAATAACTACAGTACAAAAATATTCATATTCTCCGTCTACAACTCTCAGTTTATCGCCTTCTTTCATCCTAAAAACATTTTTAAGATGATTTACATCGGCTTTTTCTGTTATCTTTACGATATTTCCAGTTATATTTTCTTTTTCTACAAAAACACTTATCATATCTATAGACCCCTACATCATTTCTTTATTGTTAATGAGGTCTTCAAGTGTAGTCTCTTTCAGAATATCAGTTAAAGCATTATCTAACCTGCTCCAAAGACATGATGTCCTGCACTTTTCCTCTACACAACTTTTATTCCCTGTGTTTTCATTGCAGTCTACGATTTTTACATCTGAGTCGAGTATCTCATATAGTCTAAGTACATTTATTTTCTTGGGGTCTTCTATCAGCTTATACCCTCCGTTAGGTCCTCTTTTCCCCTCAATAATATTTTCCTTCTTAAGCTTAAACAATATCTGCTCTAGGTACTGCACAGAGATATTCTGATCCTTAGATATCTCCTTTATCCTTACCAACCTGTCAAAATCTCTATTTTGTTCAGCAATGTATACCAAGGCTCTGAGTCCATATCTGATTCTAGTGCTTATTTTCATTTTTGATTTTTCTCCTTTATATTTAAGTGTTCATAAGCCTTTTGAGTTACGACTCTTCCTCTATGGGTTCTTTTTATAAACCCTATCTTCACAAGATAAGGCTCATAGACCTCTTCAAGAGTTTTTTTGTCCTCTCCTAGCACAAGTGACAGAGTCTCTATCCCTACAGGTCCCCCACCGTAATTTTCAATTACTGCACCGAGTATCTCCCTGTCAAGTTCATCTAATCCATAAGAATCTATTCCTAGTAAACTCATGGCTTCTTTGGCAAGAGGTTTTGTTACTACACCGTCTCCTCTTATCTCAGCATAGTCTCTTACCCTTTTCAGAAGTCTATTAGATATTCTAGGCGTTCCCCTGCTCCTGAGGGCTATCTCCTCGGCTCCATCTAACTTTACGTCAACCCCTAATATACTTCCGCCTCTTAGTATTATCTTTATAAGTTCCTCACTTTTATAGTAATCCATCCTGTGAACCACTCCGAACCTGTCCCTCAAAGGCGAGCTCAGAAGTCCGGCTCTGGTGGTAGCCCCTATAAGGGTAAAATTAGGAAGTTCTATCCTTATGGAACGGGCAGAGGGTCCTTTTCCAATGATTATATCCAACTCCCTGTCCTCCATGGCAGGATAGAGTATCTCCTCTACAGAGGTATTCAGCCTATGGATTTCATCTATAAATAATATATCGTTTTCCTCTAAGGATGTCAGTATTGCAGCTAGGTCTCCTGCTTTGTCTAATACAGGTCCAGAAGTTATCTTAAGGTTTACATCCATCTCCGTTGCTATTACTCCTGCTAAGGTTGTCTTACCAAGTCCTGGAGGGCCGTAAAGTAGTACATGATCTACAGCCTCTCCTCTCCTTCTGGCCGCCTCTATAAAAATAGACATCTTTTGTTTGAGGTTATCCTGCCCTATATATTCATCAAACCTCTTTGGCCTCAAACTCTTTTGAATATCGACCTCATTTTCAAATTCTCCGGCAGATAAGACTCTCTCCATAATTTACTGACCACCTTTTATAAAAAATAACTTACTCCAAATTGAACAGCACCTATAATAGCACCTAGTACCGCCCCTACAACCTCTATATGTCTAAGTTCATTTTTTGCTATTTTAAAAGTCATCTCCTCTAAATAATCCAGAGAAAATCCTTCCATTTTATCCACTACCATTTTTTTTATATCTACATTTTCCTCCAACTTGTTTATTACTATTTCCACAAACTCATTTTTATTTTCCTCTATAGCTTCTTTAACGATGGCTTTGATCTTGTCCATAAGGGACCCATTCAAAAACATCCCTGCCATTGGAAACTTAGCGATTATCTCTTTTTTCAGTTTTGTGTCTACCACAACGTCTACCATCTTGTCTATCTCATCTTCTATCTCTATAGAATCAAGTGTCGCAGTTATATCTTTCATAGATATAAGCTCTTCATCTATTGTTTCAGCTATGCTTTCGGCAATCTCTGTCCTTCTCTTAGGTATCAGTCCCTGTATTTTAAACCCCAAAATATTTACCTCTCTGTGAGGTCTAAACAGCATTTTAATAGCAAAAAAATTTGTAACCCATCCTATTAAGGATCCTATCAGCACAATCAAAATTCCCTTTAGTAACATCTTTTCTTTTCCTCCGTTTATCTACGTATAACTACATACTTGTCAGTAAAGTATTCTATCATAATTTAAGGTTTTTTTCAATTCCCTTATTTTTTAGTAAAGATTTTTCTCGTACGTTTTACAAAGACTCTTTGATGCAGTATATCCCCTCCTAGACAAAACAAAGGGCAGGATTATCCCTGCCCTTTTCAAGTTATTGTATTACAATTTCTTTTATAAAGTTCAAAGTGGTTTCTCCAGTCTTGCTGTCATTCTCGAGCTCTAAGACCACTACATTTTCATATTCAAGAGTTTTGTATATATCCCCATTGCTGTATTTTTTATTAAAGAGATTCTCTTCAGAGTTAAAAGAACACACCTTCTTAAATATCAGTTCCTGAAGATTTTCATAAAAATAAGCCAGTACATCTTCCTCTGCCAAAGATATATACCCCAATTCATCTACACTCTCTTCCAAAATCTGATTTTTGCACTTTATTATAAATTCACTGCCCTCTCTAGTGACAGGTAGAATTACAAGATAATCGTTTTTTTTCAAAAATATATCAACTCTTGAAACCTCAGACTCATTCCACTGGAAATCAATATTTTGAAGAAACCAATCAAACTTTTTCAGCTCATCAAAATTTTCAAGATTTTCAATCATCTTTCTGTTCTTTATCTCATACTTCATTCTCATGTCATTTTTCAGGCTGCTCTCCAGAAGAAATTTAGTTTTATTTAAGCTCTTCCATTTCCCAGCTAGCTTTTTAAACATAGTATCTGCTTCTTCTAGTGAGGAAAACTTTTCTAGCTTGTAAGCCTTTCTTCTTTTTACCATATTTATCTTTTCACTTTTAAACTTAGTAAGAATGTATCTCAGCTTATCGCTGGAGTTTTTCCCTATACCTTTTTTGTCCAAAACCTTTAGATCTTCCATAGAAAGTCTGAAGTTTGCCACCTTCAGCACCTCTTCTTTAGGTTTTCTTCCAGCTCCTAAACGTGCTCCGCCTTTTGACATATCTATATCCTCCTAAAATAAACATACAATAATACCCTGGCAATCTATCACATCATTACTTTTTTGTCAAACACAATCTAAGTTAAAGTAATACCAAATTTTATTGTTGCAGCTTTCTTATCTACTTCCTCTACCGCTGCTCAGCTATCTACAACTATGCTCAAGTTGTAGACAACAAAACATCTGTCATTCAAAATCAAAGCATCGGAACAATTTATGTCTCCGATGCTCTGCAAAAATAAATTTGAAATTCAATTTAAGATTATTTTATAAGTCCCTTTTCTTTCAAAAATTCCTCTGCCACTACTCTAGCAGGAAGTCCTTCTTCGTCAGCTCTGTAGTTTAGCTGCTGCATCTCATCTTCATTGATCTGTCCCGCTAATTTTCCAAGAGCTTCTACAACCTCAGGATGGCTGGCTGCAAATTCCCCATTTAAAAGTGGTGCAACATAATAAGGAGGGAAGAAGTTCTTGTCATCTTCTAATATAACAAGGTTGTACGTTATCAATTTCCCATCTGTAGAGAAAGCATCTGCAACATCAGTTTTCCCATCTCTTATCGCCGAATAACGAAGTCCTCCGTCAAGACCTTTTTCATCTTTAAACTCCATACCAGGGTAAGTTTTTTTTAGTCCCAGCATTCCGTCTTCTCTTTCAAGGAATTCCATTGTAGCTCCTATTACTAGCTCTTCTGAATTTTCAGCTATATCAGAAAAAGTTTTCAAATTATATTTTTCAGCAGTTTCAGGTCTCACTGCCAAAGTGTAAGTGTTGTTATAACCTAATGGATCTAGAAAATCTAAATTGTCATCCTCTTTCAGTCTTTTCTTGACATAGTTATACACTTCATCTGGATCCTTCATTCCAGACTCGCCTAATAGTGCTCCGTATACTGTTCCAGTATACTCAGGATAAAGACTTATATCACCAGTCTTTAAAGCCTCATATGCAATCTGTGTTCCCCCGAGTTCTTTTACATCAGTTTTATAATCAGTGTTGTCCTCGATCATAACAGCGAAAAGTTGACCTAGTACTCTTGCCTCTGTATAGTTTTTGTGCCCGATTACGATGGTCTCTACTCCAGCTTCCTTTTTACCACAAGCTGCAAAAACAACAACCGCTGCCACCAGTAAAATATTTCTCAACAATTTGATCATTTTAACCCCCCTAATTTTTATAAAAATTAAAAACTTATTATCAGTTTTAGATAGAAAGTCACCTGCCCTTTAAAATTAAATTCAAAAATCTTATATAAGCCCTTTTTCCTTCAGGAACTCTTCTGCCACAACTCTTGGAGGAATTCCCTGCTCGTCAGCCCTGTAATTCATTTTCTGTATCTCCGACTCATTGATCCGACCAGAAAGCTTTTCTAGAACTTCTACTACATCTGGATGAGCCTCTGCAAACTTACCGTTTAAAATCGGTGCCACATAAGCTGGCAGAAAGACGTTTTTATCGTCCTCTAATATTAGCAAGTTGTATTCCAAGAGCTTCCCATCTGTAGAGAAAGCATCTGTAACATCTATCTTACCTTCTTTCATAGCGGTATAACGAAGTCCTCCATCAAGAGGTTTTTGCTCTTTAAACTCCATACCCGGGAACGCTTTTTTTAGACCTAATATTCCATCTTCTCTTTCGAGAAATTCCATGGTTGCTCCGATTACCAGTTCACCTGAAACCTTCTCTATATCTGAAAAAGTTTTCAGATTATATTTTTCAGCAGTTTCAGGTCTTACTGCCAAAGTATATGTATTATTAAAATTTAATGTCTCTAAATAATCTAAATCGTACTCTGCTTTTAGTCCATCCTTTGCCAACCTATAAACTTCATCAGGATCTGTTAATCCGCTTTTATTGAGAATAGCTGCGTATGCCGTCCCGCTATACTCAGGATAAAGATCTATATCTCCGTTTTTTACCGCTTCAAAACAAATCTTTGTTCCCCCTAATTCTTTTACATCGGTCTTGTAATCAGTATGATTCTCAATCATAACTGCAAACATTTGTCCCAGTATCCTTTCCTCGGTAAAGTTTTTGTGACCAATCTTAATTGTTTCCACCTCAGCCTCTTTTTTACCACAGGCAGCAAACACAGCGATTGTAGCTACTAGTAAAATATTTCTCACTAATTTATTCATTTTGCCTCCTAATTTTTATAAAAAATAAAACGGATTTAAAAATAAAAATTATATATTTATCTTTATTTCCAATTCTACAATATAATTAAATACTTTTTACCCCAAGAGGAGTAAGCTTGTTTTCTACAATACCTAGTATAAAATCAACTGATATCGCTAGCAATGCCGTAGGCACGGCTCCTGCAAGTATCATATTGTTGTTACTCATAGATATACCTTTAAATATAAAGTCTCCCAATCCTCCTGCTCCGATAAGTGCCGCAATCGTTGCAGTACCGATATTGATTACTGTAGATATTCTTATACCACCCATTATAATAGGCAGAGCCAGAGGTATCTCTACCATTGTCAGTATCTGAGCCTTTGTCATACCCATTCCCTTTCCTGCTTCTATTATAGAAGGCTCTATACTTTTTATTCCTATATAAGTGTTTTTTATAATCGGAAGTAACGCATAGAGAAAGAGTACAAATATAGCAGGTTTAAACCCTATCCCCATTATCGGTATTATAAGACCAAATAGCGCCAAACTTGGCAGTGTCTGAAATACATTGGCAATATTCAAAACAGAATTGGAAACTTTTTTATTTTTTGTTATATAAATACCTAGAGGTACTCCCACAATGACTGCCAGTAAAACCGCAATCCCTGTTATCCTTATGTGTTGCCCCGTCAGCTTAATAATATCCGCACTTCTATATTTTAAAAATTCAAAAAAACCTAATTTATTCATATCTTACAGCTCCCCTCCCTCAATAGTTGGAGATATTTCAGTAATTATATTCAGCAGACTCACTGGAGTAACTGCTCCAACTAAGAAATTATCATCATTAACTATCGGTATCGATCTAAAATTTATTTTTGACATTATGTTTAGCACTTCCACCATATTGGTATCTTCATGAACTATGAAATCTGAACTTGATTCCATTATGTCTTTCATCTTAATACTGTGTAATGTGTTTTTCATTATCATATTTCTCGTTACTACTCCAACGGGTTTTTGTTTACTTTCCCCCTCTTTGTCAACTACTATAAGAGTATTTATTTCCCTCTCTTTCATTATCTCGATAGCCCTTGCCGGACTTCCGTTAATTCCTATTTTTCCGAACTTTTTCTTCATTATATCTTTTGCAAGAAGCATCTCTGGAGTTTTCCACATTCTGTCTTTTCCTAGGAAGTATTCCACGAACTCATCCTTAGGATTTTTCAAAATCTCCTCTGGAGTATCAAACTGAATGACCTTACCATCTTTAATTACCGCTATCTTATCTGCAAGCTTTAAGGCCTCGTCCATATCATGAGTTACAAAGACTATCGTTTTCCCTAGTTCATCTTGAAGCTTCATCATCTCATCCTGCAGTTTTTCTCTGGTTATTGGGTCTAGAGCACTGAAAGGCTCATCCATCAGTATTATATCAGGATTTACAGCCAGAGCCCTCGCTATACCGATTCTCTGCTGCTGACCTCCACTGAGTTCACTTGGATATCTGTCATAAAAGTCTTCTCCTGGAAGATCCATAAGTTCTAGAAGCTCCATCGCCCTTGCCTTCTTTTCCTCTTTATCCCATTTACTTAAAGTAGGTACAAGTTCTATATTCTCCCCTATAGTCATGTGAGGAAATAACCCCACCTTTTGAATGACATAACCTATATTTCTTCTCAGATCCTTTACGTCCTTAGTTTTTACACTTTCTCCGTCTATCAGTATCTCTCCCTTTGTGGGTTTTTCCAATAGATTAATCATCTTCATGGTTGTTGTTTTACCACATCCACTTTCCCCGATCAGGACTACAAACTCTCCTTTTTCGATTTTTAAATTAAGATTATCTACTACTTTATTTTTTCCATCGAAACTTTTTGTTACATTTTTCAATTCTATCATATTGTTTTTCCCACCTCTCATTTGACATATTTCAATCCCATTCTAACACTTTCCCAAAACTAAGTCAAGTTTATTTTGAAAAACGTATTTCGAAATTCAAAATAGGTATTTTTGACTCTCGTGCCCAATAAAAATACAGCTCAATTACTTTAAATCAAACTCCTTTAAAAACTCCTTTTACTCTTTACTATTAATCTTCGCCCCTTATAATAATTCTGTAAACAACAGATTTTTCCTTTTTATAGTCTTACAATATTTACTGACAAAAAAAAGACCTGTTTCCAGGTCTTTTACTACTCTCCTACCGTTCCGTACTTTTCGAGAAGCTCTTGTGTCTCTTTCTTTTCATCAGCTATTTCAGCTTTTTTTATGGATAATTTTACTCTTTTCTTTGTAGTATCGATCTCGATAATTTCAGCCTTTACCTCTTCTCCCACTTCAAATCTATCACTGAGGTTCTTTATGAAATCCTTAGATGCCTGAGAAGCATGGATCATCCCATCTACACCTTTTTCCATTTCCACAAATAGTCCAAAATCAGTTATGCTTGTTATTTTTCTGTCTACTATATCTCCAACCTTATAATTTTCAACCAAGCTGTCCCAAGGGCTTTTTACAAGCTGCTTTATTCCGCCTTTTATTTTCTTCTCACTGGCATCAAAAGACAACACTTTAAGTTCTACTTCATCTCCAATTTCATATTTAGGTTGATTTTTTTCCCAAGAGAAATCAGATTGGTGAACAAAAGCATCTATCCCATCTTCTAACTGTGCAAATATTCCAAAAGGTTTTATCTCCACAACTTTACCTTTTACAACACTTCCCTCTCCGTATTTCGCTTCTGCTGTATCCCAAGGATTCTCAGAAAGCTGCTTGATACCAAATTTTAGCCTCTTAGCAGGTTTATCCATCTCTATTACCTTTACTTTTACTATGTCTCCTACTTTTACAAATTCAGAAACATTTATCTTCTTTTTATTCCATGTGAAATCAGAAAGATGTACGAGTCCCTCTATCCCCTCTTCTAATTCAACAAAAGCTCCGAAAGATACCAGCTTAGTTACTTTTCCTTCTATTTCAGTTCCCACTGGATATTTTTCATCTGCAGTTTCCCAAGGGTCTTGAGTCAATCGTTTTACAGATAGTTTTAATGATTTTTTATCTTTATCTAGAGATATTATTTTAGCCTGAAGCTTGTCTCCAGTTTTGTATATATCAGATATCTTATCTACTTTACCCCAAGATAATTCTGAGATGTGAATAAATCCATTTGATTTTCCTACTCTTACAGATATTCCGAAGTCTAGAATATTTTTCACTTCTACTTCCATTACATCCCCTAGGTTGAGTTTGTTGAAAAATTCCTCCTGTTCCTTTAGACGAATATCTTTTTTCGAAACTAAGATCTTCTTCCCTCTTCTGTCCTCTTTTACATCTTTGATCATTACCTCTATATCGCTGCCTACAAATTTCTCTCCGTCCTTCATAGGGATTTCAGATAGTGAATTAGGAAGGAAGGCCTGTTGAAAAAGTATATTTACAACATATCCACCCTTTACTCTTTTAACTATTTTACCTTTTACTACCTCTTTATTTTCAAAGGCTTTTACAAGTTTTTCCCAGTTTTCTTCCATATCTATTTTTCTTCTAGAACCAATTAGAAAATCTCCGTCTTTTGTCTCTCCCATTAGAAGAATCTCAACTTCGTCCCCCTCTTTGTATCCTTCTAACTCCTCAGTTCTCACTCTCACAGCTGTAGCTTGACCCACCACATCAAGATAAGTATAGTTTCTGTCCACCTGAGAAAGTATTCCCTTAACTTTTTTACCTGTTTCCTCTTCATCTGGCAGGTAGTCGTTTAGTAGTGCCTCAAACTCGTCGTAAGCATTGTTATTATCAAACATCAATAATCCCCCTTAATTTATTTTCTATTTTTATTATTATTTCTTCTGGTGTTGATGCTCCGGCGGTTATGCCTACTTTTTTCATTCCGGCAAGCCAATCCGTGCATATATCTTCCGCCTCCTGTATCAGGTAGGTGTTAGGGTTTATCCCCTTTGATATATCATATAATTTCCTCGTATTCGAGCTCTTCTTTCCTCCTATTACAAGCACCAAATCTACCTCGCCTGCAAGTTTTCCAGCAGCTTTCTGCCTTACGAAAGTGGCTCCGCAAATCTTGTTAAATATCTCTGCATTAGGGAAATAATTATTAATGTACTCCCTTACCTTTTCAAAACTATTTTTATTCAAAGTTGTCTGAGTCAGTACGGCATATTTGCCATTTTTATCAATTCCAGAATCTACAAGTTCATCTAGATCCTTAAAAGTATAGACTCTTTCTCCAAAAGATATTATTCCCTTAACTTCAGGATGATTTCTGTCACCTATAAAGATAGTATCATAACCTTTTTTTTCCATTTCAACAAGGGTATTTCTTATTTCGGTAACAAAGGAACAGGCTGCATCGTGTATCTCTACTTTTTTTTCTTCCAGTCTAGCATAAATTTCCTTTGTTGTTCCGTGGGCTCTTATTATTACAATATCCCCCTCTTTAAGATCATCCTCATTTTTAAGGAGGGTTCCCTCTTTCAGTATTTCTATGCCTTTCTTTCTTAGGTCTTCTATTACATGTTCATTGTGCACCAGCATTCCAAGCATAAAAATTCTTTTGTCTTTTTCCTTTATAGAGAGAGCCTCTGAAAGTTCTACCGCTTCTCTGACTCCAAAACAAAAACCCATTTTTTCAGCTCTTATTACTTCCATATCTGCCAATTACTCCTCATTGAATTTTTTGACTTCTATGAGATCTCTCAGTGCTTCTAACAAATGATTTTCATCTTCTCCATCAGCCTCGAGAATTAGAGTTCTCCCTTGCTCTGCAGCCAAAAGCATAAGACCCATTATACTTTTACCGTTAACCTCTTCATCATCACATTTTACAATTACATCTGAATCAAATTCGCTAGCAGTCTGCACAAAAAGAGAGGAAGGTCTTGCATGAAGTCCGGCCTTGTTTTTAATCTGTACCTCTATACTCTTCATAAAGTGGTCCTCCTAAATATATCATATCACATAATTTTTTAACAAATCTTTTACTTCTCTAGAATCCCTACAGGATAATATTTTATTTTTCAATTTTCTTATATTATTCATATCGCTGTTTCTTATCAAGTGTTTCGCCCTTGGTAAAAAAGAAGCAAGCATACTCAAGTCTTTAATCCCAAAACTCATAAATGCTATTATAGCCATGGGGTCTCCAGCCATCTCACCGCAGACACTTACTTTTTTCCCGTGCCTTATTCCGGCTTCTGCCACCATATTTATTGCCCTAAGTACCGCAGGATCATAGCAGTCATAAAGATGTGCCACCTCATCACTCAGTCTGTCTGCAGCTAGTATATACTGAGTCAAGTCATTGGTTCCTATACTGAAGAAGTCTACCTTTTCTCCAAAAACATCTGCCAAAAGTGCAGCAGAGGGAACCTCTATCATTATTCCTACCTCTATATCATCTTTATACTCTACTTTTGCGGCTTTCAATTCATTTTTGACCTCTTGGAGAATCTTCTCAGCTTCCTCTATTTCCCATAAATTTGTCACCATGGGATACATTATTTTTATATTTCTCCCGTGGGCTACCCTTAGTATGGCTCTCAGCTGCTCTTTAAATATACTTTTATGGGACAAAGTAAATCTAAGGCCTCTAAGCCCTAGAAATGGATTTTCCTCATCGTTCATCTCATAATAAGATAGATGTTTATCTGCACCTATATCCAGAGTCCTTATTATTAAAGGTCTGTCTTCCCCCAAGTCATTATAGACTTTTTCATATATCTCCATCTGTTTTGTTTCACTTGGGAAAAATTCAGAATCCATATATATAAATTCCGACCTTAAAAGCCCTATTCCGTCGGGGTTTTTCTTCTTCAGATCCAGCATATCCAGATCTCCGCCAACGTTTATATTCAGATCTAATTTCCCACCGTCCAAAGTCACAGCAGGAAGTTCTGTTAGTT
Source organism: uncultured Ilyobacter sp. (assembly GCF_963668515.1). NCBI lineage: Bacteria > Fusobacteriati > Fusobacteriota > Fusobacteriia > Fusobacteriales > Fusobacteriaceae > Ilyobacter > uncultured Ilyobacter sp. The sequence goes on from NZ_OY764865.1 coordinate 375,105, forward strand.
TTTCAAGTTCACAGACCTTCTTGTAAAGCTCTTCCTGTTCCTTCTCATAACTTTCAAAGACCTTGTCTGTAGCATCAATTATAACACACGAGCTTGATTTTCTGGTATCAAGTATTATTTTACCGTCCCACTCTCTCTGCATGACACTTTTTGCACCCATCAAAGTTGGGATTCCAAGCGCCTTGGCTAGGATTGCCACATGGGATGTCTCTCCGCCATATTCAGTTATTATACCTAGAACATTTACGTTGTAGTGGTGTATTTTAAGCAGTTCTGTGGGAAAAAGTTCCTTTGTTATTAAAATTTTTCCCTCTATATCCTCTAGCTCACCCTCTTCACTTAAAAGGTTCCGTATAAGCTTATCCCCTACATCTTGTATATCTAGACCTCTTTGCATATACACAGGATCATTCAATTGATTAAACATGTCCACATATTTATCAATTACACTTTCCAATATTTTTTCTACATTTATCAGATCCGATGTTATACGGGTGTTTATTTCTGATAAAAGTACAGGGTCATCTAAGATCATTAGGTGCACATTTAAAATTTTAAGCTCATCACTATTTATTCTCCCCTTTAGAGAGTCTATGAGAAACTTTATCTCCTGTTTAGTCTCTTTAAGGGCGAACTTAAATCTGTTGATCTCTTCATCAACTTTGTCTTCATCTATTTTATACTCTGTAACGTCAACCTTTTTCTTCTTTCTCAAGTAAGGCTGTCCTATTACAATCCCTTCGAATATAGATTTTCCTTCTAGCCTTTCCATGAACATAACCCCTTCATTAAGCATAATCACTTAAATACATTATATCCTATTTTAAAGTAATTTTCAATTTATTTGACTCTCTTTAATGTACAAATCCAAGTGCAAAGCAACCTTCTTGGCACTTTATTTTCAGTGGCCTGTAAACAAACTGTACCTTTTCCAGGACAACAAGTTCTTTTTATCCCCCTTATGCAGGCTACTCTTTTTCTCCAAATACCTGTTTTCAGACATTTTTTAACTATATTTCTCTTTTCTACTTAAAACCTTTTCCTCTCCAAAAAAAGCAGAGGGGTATTGACCCTCTGCTCTCATAACTATATTCTTTTTTACTACATGTCCCGGGTAATTACAAGATTCACACCTGTTCCAAAAATATCCTCAGCTATTACATCACCCATTTTTACCGGTCCCTTTGCCGATATGCTGTTTATCAGCTCCATGCATTTTACGTTTAATTCCTTAGGTATTGCTCCGTCTGTCTTTACAGGAACCCTGTTATGCAGTCCGTCTGTTATCTTTATCGTAGAAGTTAGTACCCTCGTAGGAGCAGTCAACTCTACAAATCCATATTTTTCACCTCTGGGACACAGATTTCCTGTCACCTTATAATCATTTTCTATATCCACTTCAAGGTGGCATCCCATAGGACATACTATACAAATCAATTCTTTTTTCATCAAATATTCACCGTCCTTTTTCTTACTTAACTTCAGATATTGATACTTTTAATTCGTCTCCGACTATTTTATCAAGTATTTTTTTAGGTAATATTATTTTCTCCATCTCTCCTGGAGCCAGATGTTTTTTTGTAAGGGATACAAGAGTTTGATCTCCGTCTTTTACCTCTAACTTTACATCTCTGTAGACATTGTTTACTCTCATAAACACTTCTAATTTATCCTCTATATTCTCAAGTCTGATTTTCTGAGGAACAGTATAGCTAACTCCAAAGTTAGCCTTAACCTTCTTGTATACGTCGCTTTGTTTTACATTCCCGCTTATATATCTTGCGGCCGCTTTTCCCGCTCTTCTAGATTCTGCGCTCACAAAGTCAACAAGATCATGTACGTGTACTACGTTTCCGCATGCAAATATTCCTGGAACACTTGTTTCCATTAGCTCATTTACAATAGGTCCCGAAGTTCTCTGATCTATATCTATTTTTGCAGTCCTAGAAAGTTCATTTTCAGGTATCAGTCCAACTGAAAGTAAAAGAGTGTCACAATCATAGTGTATCTCAGTTCCAGGGATAGGTCTTCTGTTGGCATCTACCTTAGCTACAGTTATCCCCTCTACTCTCTCTTTTCCCTTTATGTTTGTTACAGTATGACTAAGTAATAGAGGTATATCATAGTCCTCTAAACACTGTACTATGTTTCTTGTAAGTCCTCCTGAGAAAGGCATAAGTTCTACTACTGCTTCTACCTTAGCACCTTCTAGAGTCATTCTTCTAGCCATTATGAGACCTATGTCTCCAGATCCCAAGATCACTACTTTTTTACCTACCATGTAACCTTCCATGTTTATGAATCTCTGGGCTGCTCCTGCTGTAAATACTCCCGCAGGTCTGTCTCCCGGTATAGAGATCGCTCCTCTTGTTCTCTCTCTGCATCCCATAGCCATTATTATCGCTTCAGCCTCTACTTCCATGTAGCCGTCTACAGTGTTTATCAGTTGAAGTCTCTTGCTGTTATCCATATGCAGAACCATAGTATCTAGTTTGTACTCTATCCCTAGTTCCATCATCTGATTTATGAATCTCTGGGCATATTCAGGTCCTGTAAGTTCCTCCTTAAATTCGTGAAGTCCAAAACCATTATGAATACACTGCTGTAAAATTCCGCCTAATTCTTTATCTCTCTCTATTACTAATATATCTTTTACTCCATTATTCTTTGCCTCTATTGCCGCTGCAAGACCAGCTGGTCCTCCTCCTATAACTACAAGCTCACGTTTCATTATATAATACCTCCCTATTTCGTTTCCCCTGTTAGGATGTAAGAGTTCTTCTTATCTAAAACAACCTCTTCCAAGCTCACATTCAGCTCTCTTGCCAATATCTCCTGAACTCTCGGACCGCAGAATCCTCCCTGACATCTTCCCATACCAGGTCTGCATCTCTTTTTTACTCCGTCTACAGTTCTTGCTCCTACTTTTCTATGAATAGAGCTTACAATTTCGCCCTCAGTTATATTCTCACATCTGCATATTACTCTTCCATACTGTGGATTTTCTTTTATCAGTTCTTTTTTCTCTTCTGCGCTTAGCTCCATAAATATTATCTGCTCTCTCTTAGGTTTGAAACCTTCTTTTTCTTTTACTTCCCCTAATTTTTCCACCGCCATTTTAGCAACATCAAGCCCTATGGCAGGTGCCGCAGAAAGTCCAGGAGATTTTATTCCTGCCACATCAAAGAATAGTGGCGCACCAGGTGCTTCCTCTATTATGAAGTCTCCTCTGTCTCCTTCAGCTCTAAGCCCTGCGAAACTTCTTATTGACTCTCTGAAGTGAATTCCAGGAACAGATTTTACTGCATGCTCCTTTACAAATTCAAGTTGTTCTGTAGTTGTAGAGATATCATCTCTGTCATCCATATCTTGCGCGTCAGGCCCTAACAATAGGTTCCCGTGAACTGTAGGAGTTACCAGTATTCCTTTTCCAAGTTCTGTTGGACATTGGAATATTACCTGCCCTACAAGTTCTCCCTGTGTCTTATCCATTACAAAGTACTGACCTCTTCTAGGTTTTATCTTAAAAGTTTCTTCAGATACCATGTTGTGGATTTTATCTGCATAAACTCCCGAAGCATTTATTACTACCTTTGCCTCAAAGTTTCTTTCTTGAGTTATTATTCTGTATCCTGTTTCTAGCTTTTCTATATCAACAACGTCTTGATTCAATTCTATATTTACGCCATTCTCTGCTGCATTTTCAAGCATTGCTATAGTCAGTTCCCAAGGTCCTACAATCCCTGCTGTTTTAGCATGAAGAGCTGCTACAACTTTGTCGCTGATATGTGGCTCCATTTTCTTTATTTCATCTTTTTCCAGTAACTCCATTTCAGGTATACCGTTTATGATTCCTCTTTTATACAGTAAATCTAAGTGTCCTCTTTCCTCTTCGGAAAAGGCAAGAACCAGAGATCCGCATCTTTCGAAAGGTACAGATAACTCATCGCATATTTCATCAAACATTGCATTTCCAAGAGTGTTGTATTTCGCCATAAGAGTTCCCTCGTGAGCATCATACCCCGCATGCACAATCGCAGAATTCGCCTTTGTTGTTCCATTTGATACATCATTTTCTTTTTCTATCACCACTACATTAAGTTCATATTTTGAAAGCTCCCTGGCAACAGAAGCGCCTATAACCCCAGCCCCAATTATCGCAACATCATACATATCTCTTCTACCTCCCTAATAAATAACTACATTCAAGGATCTTTATTTAAGAAAGAATACCAGATCAATAAAAAATGCCAAGTAAACAGGAAGGTACAAAGGTACCCCTGCATACTTGGCTCTCATAATCTCTCTTGCCTCTTATTTTGTTCTTATTTATATTATACTACTCTTTTGCTCATAGTCAATGTTTTTTTATTTTAAATCTCATGAAGTCATCAAAACCAAGTTTTGTATTAACTATTCTTTTTCTTCCCAAGCCATCGATCTTTCTATAGCTTTCTTCCATCCTTTGTACAACTGCTCTTTATGACCTTCCTCTATAGCCGGAGCAAACTGAGTTTCCACCTGCCATCTGTTTCTTATCTCCTCTTTGCTTTTCCAGAACCCCACAGCAAGTCCGGCTAGGTAAGCTGCTCCCAAGGCTGTTGTCTCAGTTACCACCGGTCTCAGTACATCTGTTCCTAGTATATCTGACTGGAACTGCATTAGGAAGTTATTCTTTACTGCTCCTCCGTCTACCTTCAGAGCTGCCAATTTTATATTAGAGTCATCTTCCATGGCATCTATAAGGTCTCTAGACTGATAAGCCACAGACTCCAGAGTTGCTCTGATCAGGTGATTTCTGTTTGCTCCTCTTGTGAGTCCTACGATTGTTCCTCTGGCATACATATCCCAGTATGGCGACCCTAGACCTACAAATGCAGGTACTACATATACACCGTTACTGTCTTTTACTTTTTTCGCAAAATACTCTGTGTCTGCTGCATCGTTTATTAATCTGAGCTCGTCTCTCAGCCACTGTACAGAGGCTCCTCCTACAAAGACACTTCCTTCTAGAGCATACTCTACCTTGTTATCGATACCGATAGCTATTGTTGTTAGAAGTCCGTTTTTAGACTCTACTGCATTTTCCCCTGTATTCATAAGAAGGAAACATCCAGTACCATAGGTATTTTTCGCTTCTCCCTTTTCAAAACATGCCTGTCCAAATAAGGCTGACTGCTGATCTCCTGCAGCTCCGGCGATAGGTACTCTTACTCCACCAGTTCCTCCTACTCCTCCAAGGTTGGCCTGACCATATACTTCACTGGAATTTTTTACCTCAGGAAGCATTGATTTTGGTATATTTAGCTCTGCTAACATCTTGTCGTCCCACTTAAGGTCTCTTATGTTAAAGAGCATTGTTCTTGAGGCATTTGTATAGTCTGTTACATGAACTCTTCCGTTGGTAAGTTTCCAGATAAGCCATGTATCTACAGTTCCGAAAAGAAGTTCTCCATTTTCAGCTCTTTCTCTCGCACCCTCTACATTATCAAGAATCCATTTAACCTTAGTTCCAGAGAAATAGGCATCTACTACAAGACCTGTATTATGTCTTACATATTCTTCAAGTCCTCTTGATTTTAATTCGTCACATATATTTGCAGTTCTTCTGCACTGCCAGACTATGGCATTGTATACAGGTTTACCTGTGTTTTTATCCCATACAACCGTTGTCTCTCTCTGGTTGGTTATTCCTAGAGCCGCTATCTCGTCGTTTGTTATTCCCGTCTTAGCTATTACCTCTGTCACCACAGAACTCTGACTTGCCCATATTTCCATTGGATCATGCTCTACCCATCCTGCCTTAGGGTATATCTGAGTAAACTCTTTTTGAGATACTCCCACTGTATTTCCGTCTTTATCAAATACTATTGCTCTTGAGCTTGTTGTCCCTTGGTCCAATGCGATTACATATTTCTTATTCACCTTAATTGACCTCCTAGAATTTTTAATGTAAAAATCATCCGAATTATCAAATCCTAATATAAAAACACCGTAAAAATTTGATAATAAACTTTTTGTATATTTAAAATCTTAATTTTATTTCATTTTTTTAATTTCAGTCTAGCTCCAAACACTTAGACATACCATGTACACTTGCGCCCCTATAATTCCCCCCATAATGGGGGCCACTACTGGCACCCATGCATAAGCCCAGTCAGAGTCTCTCTTTCCTTTTATAGGAAGCATCGCATGGGCTATTCTAGGTCCCAGATCTCTTGCTGGATTTATGGCATATCCTGTAGGTCCACCAAGACTTAGACCCAACGACCACACAAGTATACCCACAAGCAGGGCTGCCATAGGACCTACGTTGTTGTTTCCGTTTGTTATTCCTAGTACTCCCATAACAAGCATCGCTGCACCTATTATCTCAGTTATCGCATTCCACTTAGCCCCGCTTATTGCAGGACCTGTAGAGAAAGTTGCCAGTTTCCCGTCTGCATCCTCTGTCTCATCATAATGCTGTTTATATGTAAGATATACAAGTACTCCTCCAGTAAATGCCCCAGCTACCTGAGCCGCTATATATCCAGGAACCATTGCCCAGTCAAAGGCACCTATAGTGGCAAGTGCTATTGTCACTGCCGGATTGATGTGAGCTCCACTTACCCATCCTGTCACGTATACTGCTATTGCCACTGCGAATCCCCATCCAGCTGTGATAACTATCCATCCACTGTTGTTACCCTTACTCTTGTTTAGAACCACGTTTGCAACTACTCCGTTACCAAGTAATATTAGTATCATCGTACCTATAAACTCTGCTAAATAAACTCCCATTTCATCACTCCTCCTGTTTTTTTATATGCAATTTTTACAAATAAAAAAACTACAAAAAGTCGGACACCCAAGATGTCGTTCTTTTGTAGTTTCTTCATTCTCCTACTACATATATTATTTTTAAATTAAATTTCCATATTCATTGCTTCTGTTATTTAGAGTTTTCAGATCTTTTATTAGTCAAAGTGTGATGATTCCTTACAGTTTTATTCTATTACACTTTGTTGCCATTGTCAATGAAACAAAGTTTAATTATTTCTTTCACTTTGTTTTTTTTATACCATCTACCTCTCTAGACCTTGTTCTCCCTATACCTTATAAATAAAATAAAAATTAATTTATTTGTAAAAAAAATAGGCGAAGTTTAAAAAAACCGCCTTCACTACTATATTTTTTTAAGTATTCTTTCTTTTTACCACTCTAGCCTGATATCTCTGTATCCAGTTTTTTTTTATGAAACAGTCACCTCTTACAATATAGAGTCCCTTCCTTATATTAAAAGAACCATACAGAAAATCTTGTAAGTATTTTCCTAAAACTATATATTCCATAATTCTGTTTTAGTCGTAGATACTCCCGAAGCACCTGCTCCTAAGGCGTTCATTATATCCTCTTTATCAGTTATCAAGCCTCCTGCTATTACAGGTAGGTTCAGTTCATTTGACAGTCTTTTTATTATCTTCGGCATAAGTCCCGGTAGTATTTCCACAGCATCTGGTTTTGTTTCTCTTGCATACTTCAGACTGTTTTCAAGAGATATTGAATCCAAAAGAAAAAACCTCTGGATCACTCTTACATTTAGTTTTTTGGCAGCTTTAATCAAGTTATACTTTGTACTTATTATCCCGTCTAAAGCTGTATTCTTTATCAAGTATTCTAAAGCATAAGTCGAATGAGACAAGCCCTCCACTAGATCCGCATGCACAAAAACAATTTTCCCCTTCTCTTTCAGCTCTTCCACCATCCCCTTTATATTGAATAAATTTGATGTCAGTATAAATACAATCTCACTGTCTTCCTCCAGAGCTTTTTTAAATCCTATCTCATCCTTTATTGCTGGTATTACAGGATTTCTTTCCAATATTTCTTTGATAAAATTTGACATATTTTGTCCTCCCTTATAAAACAGCTAAATCTCATAAAACCATGAGATTTTAAAGTCACTAAATATTATACAGAAATAACAACTCATTTTAAGTATAGCATCGAACACTCTTTATTATAAGAATAAAATAAAAAGCAGAGGGAAATCTTCCTCTACTTTTTAAATAATATACCCATAAAATTATAGGGAAATGTTCTATATAAAACTAATTTTTTCTTTTATTATCCAAGTATAGCTCTATTTCAGCCGCTGCTTTTTTCCCGGCTTCCATTGCTAGAATTACCGTAGCTGCTCCTGTAACTGCATCTCCACCGGCATATACTCCCTCTCTTGAAGTTCTGTAGCTTCCCTCTTCTGTAGCTATACAGTTCCATCTGTTTATTTCAAGGCCTTCAGTGGTAGACGGTATCAAAGTATTTGGTTTAGTTCCTATGGCCATTATAACACTATCTACTTCCATCACAAATTCAGATCCCTCTATCTCTACAGGTCTCCTTCTTCCTGATTGGTCAGCCTCTCCTAGCTCCATTCTGACACATCTCATACCTTCCACTGCTCCTGCAGAATCAACGATTATTTCTACCGGATTTACAAGGACATCCATTATTACGCCTTCCTCTTTTGCATGGTGTACCTCTTCTACTCTGGCAGGGAGTTCAGCCTCACTTCTTCTGTAGACTATATGAGTTTCAGCACCTAGCCTAGCTGCAGTTCTGGCTCCATCCATGGCCACATTTCCTCCCCCTACTACCGCACATTTTTTACCCACGGCAACAGGAGTCATATAATCACTTTTATGTGCCTTCATTAGATTTACCCTTGTTAAGAACTCATTTGCAGAAAATACTCCGTTTGCATTTTCACCGGGAATCCCCATAAAGTTTGGAAGTCCCGCACCGCTTCCTATAAACACGGCACTATAACCTTCTTTTTCCATAAGATTATCTATGGTGAACGTTTTTCCAATTACTGCATTTGTTACTATTTCTACCCCAAGTTTTTTTACATTATCTATCTCTTTTTGAACCACTTTTTCTTTAGGCAACCTAAACTCCGGTATACCGTAAGTCAGTACTCCTCCAGCTTCATGTAAGGCTTCAAAAACAGTGACTTTATAACCTAATTTTGCTAATTCACTGGCTGCGGCAAGTCCTGCAGGTCCGCTTCCAACTACGGCTATTTTTTCTGGTTTTTCCTCTGCCTGGTCAGCCTTTGTCCCGTGCATTAGTGCATAATCCCCTACAAATTTTTCCAACTTACCTATTGATACAGGCTCTCCCTTTATTCCAACTATACATTTAGCTTCACATTGAGATTCCTGTGGACATACTCTTCCGCATATTGCAGGAAAACATGAACTTTCAAATATTATTTTGGCAGCCTCATCTATATTTGATTTTTTAAGCTCCTGTATAAACCCAGGTATATTTATTGATACAGGGCATCCCTCTATACACTTGGCATTTTTACAATTTAAACATCTTTCTGTCTCACATAAGGCTTCTTCTAGAGTGTAACCTGTGCACACCTCTTCAAAATTCTTAACTCTTATTTCAGGATCAAGAGAGTGTGCGATAACCCTTTTTTTCTTGTCTCTTTCTACGCATACCTCTTCATCCTTGTGGTCATGGCACCCGCATCCACCATGATGATGTTCGTGGCCACTTTCATGATCCTCTTTTTCCAGGATTTTTCTACCCTCTTCGTTTTTATACATTCTCTGTCTTCTCATGGCCTCATCAAAGTCCACTTGATGTCCATCAAATTCAGGACCGTCCACACATGCAAATTTAACTTCATCACCTATAGTCACACGGCATGCTCCGCACATTCCGGTTCCGTCAACCATCAGCGGATTCAAGCTGACAACTGTAGGTATATTGTACTCCTTGGTTTTCATTGCTACAAACTTCATCATGATCATAGGTCCTATTGCAACAACCTCATCATATTTTTTACCCTCTTTTTCTATTAACTGCTCTAGAAGGTCGGTTACCTTTCCATGCACTCCGTAACTTCCGTCATCTGTACAGATATAGAGATTCTTAGAGACCTCTTTAAACTCCTCTTCTAATATTAAGGTATCTGCACTTCTAGTCCCTATTATTACATCTGTATCTATATTGTTCTCTTTCATCCATTTTACTTGCGGATACACAGGTGCCGTTCCTACTCCTCCTGCTATAAAAAGAAACTTTTTTTTCTTTAACTTTTCTATATCTTCATTTACAAATTCACTTTCATGTCCTAGAGGTCCTGCTACATCTATAAAATAGTCCCCTTCATTCATTTGGGCCATGCTTTGAGTACTCTGTCCAAGCACTTGAAAAACAATAGTTACTAGCCCTTTACTTCTATCAAAGTCACATACAGTCAGAGGTATTCTCTCACCTTTTTCTTCATTTCTCACTATAAGAAAATGTCCTGGTTTAGCTGAATTGGCAAGTGCCGGAGCATATATATCCATCAAATATATATTTTCAGTTAGTTTTCTTTTTTTCTTTATTTCAAACATTTTGTTCCCCCTATTTTTATTTTTTATGAAAAGTATACCCCTATAATCTTTCCACTTATAGCCTCATTTTACGTCCCTTTATTGAAAAAAATCATTTTTATTAGTTGAAATTATATCACAATATCTCTGTTTTGGCCACTTTTAAAAGCTGAAAGATATTTTGATTTTAGAAAAAGTCCAAAAAATAAAAAAATGGCGCTTCCAGCTGGACTCGAACCAGCGACAACGCGATTAACAGTCGCGCGCTCTACCAACTGAGCTATGGAAGCACATATATAAAAGCTTGGCAAGTACCTATCCTCCCGGAGGGCTGCCCCTCAAGTACTTTCAGCGTATGCAGGCTTAACTTCTGGGTTCGGAATGTGACCAGGTGTACCCCTACAGCTATTCTCACCAAGCTGTTATCTAACTATCAATTCTGCGCATGAAATAATCCACACTCAAATTAACATAAGATATCATATTTTATTGTCTGCCATGGGCATTCAAAACTATATAGTAGATTTAGGTTAAGACTTCGACATATTAGTATTGGTCAGCTAAAAACCTCACGGTCCTTACACCCCCAACCTATCAACCTCCTGGTCTCGAAGGTGTCTTAGTTCATATAGAACAGAGTACTTATCTTAAAGCTGGCTTCCCGCTTAGATGCTTTCAGCGGTTATCCGTTCCAAACGTGACTACCCAGCTGTGCCACTGGCGTGACAACTGGTACATCAGAGGTTTGTCCATCCCGGTCCTCTCGTACTAAGGACAGATCTTTTCAATACTCTTGCGCCTGCAGTGGATAGGGACCGAACTGTCTCACGACGTTCTGAACCCAGCTCACGTACCGCTTTAATGGGCGAACAGCCCAACCCTTGGGACCTTCTCCAGCCCCAGGATGCGATGAGCCGACATCGAGGTGCCAAACTTTGCCGTCGATATGGACTCTCGGGCAAAATCAGCCTGTTATCCCCAGAGTAGCTTTTATCCGTTGAGCGACGACCCTTCCATTCGGAATCGCCGGATCACTATGTCCTGCTTTCGCACCTGCTCGACCTGTCAGTCTCGCAGTCAAGCTCCCTTATGCCATTGCACTCTTCGGTTGATTTCCATCCAACCTGAGGGAACCTTTGAACGCCTCCGTTACTCTTTCGGAGGCGACCGCCCCAGTCAAACTGCCCACCTAGCACTGTCTCCATGGCTACAAACCACAGATTAGAATTCCAAAATTACGTGGTTGGTATTCCACCAGCGACTCACACACAGCTAGCGCCATGTCTTCATAGTCTCCCAACTATCCTATACACGTAATGCCAAAACCCAATACCAAGCTACAGTAAAGCTTCATGGGGTCTTTCCGTCCTACTGCAGGTAACCGGTATCTTCACCGGTAGTACAATTTCACCAGGCCTCCCGCCAAGACAGCTCTCAAGTCATTACACCATTCGTGCAGGTCGGAACTTACCCGACAAGGAATTTCGCTACCTTAGGACCGTTATAGTTACGGCCGCCGTTCACCGGGGCTTCAATTCGGAGCTCTCACTCCTCCTCTTAACCTTCCGGCACTGGGCAGGTGTCAGCCCATATACATCGCCTTTCAGCTTAGCATAGACCTGTGTTTTTGCTAAACAGTTGCTTGAGACTTTTCACTGCGGCCACCAATCGCTCAAGTTCGCTTGTAACTATCACAATCAGCGGCACCCCTTCTCCCGAAGTTACGGGGCCATTTTGCAGAGTTCCTTAGCGAGAGTTAGCCTGTACGCCTTAGGTTTCTCACCCTGAACACCTGTGTCGGTTTCGGGTACGGGCGGTTATAATTTAACGTTTAGAAGCTTTTCTCGGCAGCGTGGGATTTGCGCCTTCGTCCTAAGACTCCGCGTAACACCTCAGATCTAACCTGGCGGATTTTCCTACCAAGTCACCCTACATGCTTGCACATGGACAACCGTCGCCATGCGCGCATACCCTTCTGCGTCCCTCCATCACAAACTATAACCGGCGCAGGAATATTAACCTGCTTTCCATTCGCCTACGCAATCTAGCCTCGGCTTAGGTCCCGGCTTACCCAGGGAAGACAAACTTTACCCTGGAACCCTTGTTCTTCCGGCGAGGGGGATTCTCGCCCCCTTTCTCGCTACTCATTCCTGCATTCTCACTTCTGATACCTCCAGGGTCCCTTATCAGTTCCCCTTCAACGGCCTACAGAACGCTCTCCTACCAATCCAACTTAAAAGTTGAATTCCACGACTTCGGTTTATAGCTTAGCCCCGTTACATTGTCGGCGCAGAGACTCTCGACCAGTGAGCTATTACGCACTCTTTAAAGGTATGGCTGCTTCTAAGCCAACCTCCTGGTTGTTACAGAATCTCCACCTCCTTTCCCACTTAGCTATAATTAGGGACCTTAGTCGGTGGTCTGGGCTGTTTCCCTTTTGACCATGGATCTTAGTACCCATAGTCTCACTCCTAAGCTCTAGAACTATGGTATTCGGAGTTTGATTGATTTCGGTAAGCGGTACGCCCCCTAGACCATTCAGTGCTCTACCCCCATAGTTGAACGCTTAAGGCTGCACCTAAATGCATTTCGGAGAGAACGAGCTATCTCCTGGTTCGATTGGCTTTTCACCCCTATACCTACCTCATCCCCCGGCTTTTCAACGACGGTGGGTTCGGACCTCCACTGTGTCTTACCACAGCTTCATCCTGGACAGGCATAGATCACCAGGTTTCGCGTCTACGACCAGCGACTGTATCGCCCTATTCAGACTCGGTTTCCCTACGGCTCCGTTATACTTAACCTTGCCACTGATCGTAACTCGCAGGATCATTCTCCAAAAGGCACGCCATCACCCCTAAGGGCTCTGACCGCTTGTAAGCACACGGTTTCAGGTTCTATTTCACTCCCCTCCCGGGGTTCTTTTCACCTTTCCCTCACGGTACTATTCACTATCGGTTAACAAGAGTATTTAGCCTTACGAGATATGGTCCTCGCGGATTCACACAGGGTTTCACGTGTCCCGTGCTACTCGGGATAGAACACACAACTTAAAGAGTTTACCTGTACGGGGCTATCACCCGCTACGGCGGAACTTTCCAATTCCTTCCAGTTACGTCTTTAAAATTGCCGGATACCTTGTAGTTCTCCAGGCGTTCTTCCCACTACCCCAATACAGCAACGGCTACATCCTTGACACTGTATTGGTTTAGGCTCTTCCCCGTTCGCTCGCCGCTACTTAGGGAATCGTTTTTACTTTCTCTTCCTCGGGTTACTTAGATGTTTCAGTTCACCCACTTACCTCTTTCGCGCTAGATCTTCAATCTAGCAGGTTGCCCCATTGGGAAATCTGCGGATCAATGCTCAATTGCAGCTAACCACAGCTTATCGCAGCTTATCACGTCCTTCATCGGCTCTTGTTACCTAGGCATTCTCCGTGTGCCCTTAATATCTTAACCTAAATTGTTCATCAGCTAACTCTCTTTCTTGACAAATTTTACTTCAAATGAAATAAATTCATTCTCGGAAATTTCGTCAGAAAAAAAATTTAATGTTGATTTCTCTACTATATAGTTTCCAATGTCCATACATAAAAAAATGGTGGAGATAAGCGGAATCGAACCGCTGACCTTCGCAGTGCAAGTGCGACGCTCTCCCAACTGAGCTATATCCCCATACCTATGGTGCGTTCGAGTGGACTCGAACCACCGACCTCACGCTTATCAGGCGTGTGCTCTAACCACCTGAGCTACGAACGCGTTTTAGTAATGAGAACACTACCAAATAAATAGAGAAGGTTGTCTGTGCTCCTTAGAAAGGAGGTGATCCATCCGCACGTTCCCGTACGGATACCTTGTTACGACTTCACCCCAATCGCTAATCACACCTTAGGAACATCCCTCCCGTAAACGGGTTAGGCCTGCTACTTCAGGTGCAACCAACTCTCGTGGTGTGACGGGCGGTGTGTACAAGACCCGAGAACGTATTCACCGCGACATTGCTGATTCGCGATTACTAGCGATTCCAACTTCACGCAGTCGAGTTGCAGACTGCGATCCGAACTAAGAACAACTTTCTGAGATTGGCTCCCCCTCGCGGGATCGCTACCCTCTGTATTGTCCATTGTAGCACGTGTGTAGCCCAGCCCATAAGGGGCATGATGACTTGACGTCATCCCCACCTTCCTCCTGCTCGTCGCAGGCAGTCTCGCATGAGTCCCCAACTTAATGATGGTAACATACGATAGGGGTTGCGCTCGTTGCGGGACTTAACCCAACATCTCACGACACGAGCTGACGACAGCCATGCACCACCTGTCACCAAGTTCCTCCGAAAAGGCACCTAAGCATCTCTGCTTAGTTCTTGGGATGTCAAGGGCTGGTAAGGTTCCTCGCGTTGCGTCGAATTAAACCACATGCTCCACCGCTTGTGCGGGTCCCCGTCAATTCCTTTGAGTTTCATACTTGCGTACGTACTCCCCAGGCGGATCACTTATCGCGTTAGCTTGAGCACGGAGGTTCGACCCCCCACACTTAGTGATCATCGTTTACGGCGTGGACTACCGGGGTATCTAATCCCGTTTGCTCCCCACGCTTTCGCGCTTTAGCGTCAGTATTCATCCAGTGAGCTGGCTTCCCCATCGGCATTCCTACAAATATCTACGAATTTCACCTCTACACTTGTAGTTCCGCCCACCTCTCTGATACTCTAGCCTTCCAGTTTCCAACGCAATACGGAGTTGAGCCCCGCATTTTCACATCAGACTTAAAAGGCCGCCTAGACGCGCTTTACGCCCAATAATTCCGGATAACGCTTGCGACATACGTATTACCGCGGCTGCTGGCACGTATTTAGCCGTCGCTTCTTCTGGTGGTACCGTCACTTTCTTCTTCCCACCTGAAAGCACTTTACGATCCGAAGACCTTCGTCGTGCACACAGAATTGCTGGATCAGACTTTTAGTCCATTGTCCAATATTCCCCACTGCTGCCTCCCGTAGGAGTAAGGGCCGTGTCTCAGTCCCCTTGTGGCCGATCACCCTCTCAGGCCGGCTACCCATCATCGTCTTGGTAGGCCGTTACCCTACCAACTAACTAATGGGACGCAAAGCTCTCCTCTAGCGCATATAGCCTTTCATAGTTCCACGATGCCGCAGTTCCATAATATCCGGTATTAGCTGTCGTTTCCAACAGTTGTCCCAGTCTAGAGGGCAAGTTCTTTACGCGTTACTCACCCGTCCGCCACCGTACTATCACCCGAAGGTGAATTCCAGTCGACTTGCATGTGTTAAGCATTCTGTCAGCGTTCATCCTGAGCCAGGATCAAACTCTTCATTCAAAAAGTTTATTTAAATCTCTTACGAGATTATTAGCACCTAACTGTGTCCAAAATTTAATTTTGAACCATTGTCATCTATGATGACGATTTTGACTTCCTTCTCTATTTAATTGCTAATGTCCTCTATTTCCTTTCACACCGCTCTCTTGCGGACAAGAAATATAATAACACAACTAAAAAGATGAGTCAACGATTTTTTTGTTTTTTTCAACAAAATTTTATTTCAAATATCCCCTTAAAGTTCTCATCTCAACAAAACCAGGGTTTCAAACTAAAATAATCCCTTTCATCATGTTGAAAGGGACTATTTTAGAATATTTTTTTTAATTTATCTATAAATTTCTCTTTTCCTACACTCTCTCTGGCATAAATCTTTCCCTCTTTAACTTGTTCCCCGTTTACAATAAGCTGATAGCTTCCTAGTACACTTCCTTTTTTTATAGGAGCTTCTATACTTTTTATATAGGTCTTCCTTATTTCCACTCCCCAATTTTTGCTCATCAATTGTTCAAAATCTTCATCTGGATAACCGTATATTAAATCTTTTTTACCATATTCAATACCTACTCCAACCATTGGTTTCCAGATATTTATTAATTTTTGCACATGGTATTCATCATAAAATTTATCTAAGGAGTCAGTTACGACTTTATCTCTTATTTTTTCATTAGGTGACCCGAACACAACTGTTATAGTTGTTATACCATCTCTTTTTGCAGCGATACTGATGTTATACCCCGCTTTAGAATGATGACCTGTCTTTATTCCAAAGACCCCATTTTTTTCTGAAAGAAGTTTATTTCTATTAACTATACGCTGAGTCCCATCTTGAATAAAATCCTCTTTTGATGAGGCAATAGCTATGTACTCTGGATATTTCAGCGCCTCTAGAGACAACTTGTAAATCCCAAAGGCAGTTCCTCTGTCCATAGGTTTACCCGTCATAGAAGGGGGAAGGCCCATGGGAGTATAAAACTCCACCTCATCTTCCAGCCCCAGTTCTTCAGCCTTTTGATTCATAAGTTTCACAAAAGAGTCCACATCTCCCGTACCGATATACTCTGCAAGGGCATAAGCTGCATTGTTGGCTGAATAGATTGCAGTGGCCTTTAGAAGATCTCTTACTGTCAATTTAGCTCCCTCTGCAACCCAGATCATGCTTCCTCCCACAGACCTTGCTTCTGCCGATATCTCCACTCTATCTTCTAAGCTTATATCTTTATTTCTTATACTGTCACAGGCTACCATGATAGTCATCATCTTGGTGACAGATGCAATAGGATGTTTTTCATGTAAATTTTCCCTATAATATACGTTTCCATATGTGTCCCCCACCAATAAAGATGTGTAATCTTTATTTGCAAAAGTTATCAAACAGAGTACCACAGATAAAAATATTCCAATTTTCCTTCTCAATTATTCTCAACTCCTGTTTATTTTTCAATTGAAATATTATATCATTTAAATAATTTTTTTCAAAATATAAAGAGGGGAATAATCCCCTCTCTTAGTTAAACTCCTATTTTTTACTCATATAATCTTCTATAGCGGCTTTTATCCCCTCTTCTGCAAGGACAGAACAGTGCATTTTTGCAGGTGGCAGTCCATCTAGTGCCTCTGCTACAGCTTTATTCGTAAGTTTTAAAGCTTCATTTACATTTTTATTCAATATCATTTCCGTAGATATAGATGAAGTTGCTATCGCCGATGCACAGCCAAATGTTCTAAACTTTACATCCTTGATGATGTCGTTCTCTATCTTTAGAAAAATTTCCATGACATCTCCACATGAAGGGCTCCCTACTTTTCCATATCCATCTGGATTCTCTATTGTTCCTACATTTCTTGGATTCATAAAATGATCCATTACTTTTTCTGAATACTGCATCTATTCCAGCTCCTTTATTTTTTATTTTCCAGCTTTAAATTCATTCCAAAGAGGTGATATCATTCTCAATTTTTCAACAATGGGCGGAAGCTCCTGTAAAACATAGTCAACTTCCTCTCTAGTGTTATACTTACCAAAACTAAATCTTATGGTTCCGTGAGCTATCTCTACAGGGATCCCCATTGCCAATAAAACATGTGACGCCTGAAGGTCATCTGAAGAACAAGCAGATCCAGAACTAACAGCTATCCCTTTATAATTAAGTGTAAGAAGTATCGATTCCCCCTCCAAATACTTAAAGGTAATACTAGAAGTTCCTGGAAGTCTTTTAGCACCTTTTGCGTTGATTTGTATTTCAGGTATTCTTTTGAGAAGTTCACTTTCAAAATAATCCCTCAACTCTTCTTCTCTTTTAAATTCTTCCTCTATATTTCTGTATGCTACCTCAAGGGCTGTCGCCATACCTACCATCCCAGGTACATCCGATGTTCCAGGTCTGAGTTTCTTCTCCTGACCTCCTCCGGTAAGAACCTTTCCAAGTCTTATTCCTGCTTTTATAAACAATCCCCCTATACCCTTAGGACCGTAAAATTTATGTCCTGAGAAAGTAAGAAGGTCTATTCCCATCTCTTTAGGTTTTATATTTAGCTTTCCAACAGTCTGCACCGCATCTACATGAAAAACAATTCTGTTTTCTTTGGCCAGTTTACCAATCTCTTCCACCGGCTGGATAGTTCCCACCTCATTATTTCCATGCATTACTGTTATCAGTATTGTCTCTTTTTTTATAGCATTTTTCAGCTCATCTAGGTTTATGACTCCATTTTCATCCACAGAAACATAAGTCACCTCATATCCCTCTTTTTCAAGTTCTCTGCATGTATTCCTCACTGCAGGATGCTCCACAGAGCTTGTTATTATATGGTTTCCTCTTTTTCTGTAGGCCTTTGCCACCCCTCTTATTGCAAGATTGTCAGATTCCGAACCAGAACCTGTAAATATAAGTTCATCTGTCTCTATTCCAAAAATATC
This sequence comes from uncultured Ilyobacter sp., assembly GCF_963668515.1. NCBI lineage: Bacteria > Fusobacteriati > Fusobacteriota > Fusobacteriia > Fusobacteriales > Fusobacteriaceae > Ilyobacter > uncultured Ilyobacter sp. The sequence continues at coordinate 393,743 of NZ_OY764865.1, forward strand.
CGCTATTGTTTTTCTAGCTTCAACCATCGCTTTTTTAGATTCATTTCCAAAACTATGCATGCTAGATGCATTTCCATAAATTTCACTAAAATAAGGAAGCATGGCTTCGAGAGCTTCCTTGTCCATCTTTGTTGTGGCGTTATTATCTAGATATACTCTCATTTTCATCCTCTCCCCTATAGAAATTAAATTAATAATACCATTCTTTATTCCCAATGTCAAGAATATATTTGTCCTTTTTACACTCTGAATTTACTAAGTTTCTCAAGAGTTCACAAAGATATATTCAACTTTTTTCATCAATTTTCCTCATTTTCTTTCTTCCGTGATTACACAGGTGGTTTATTTCACAGATACTGCATTTAGGTCTTCTGGCTATACATACGTCCCTGCCCTGAAGAATTAAGTAGTGAGAGAAGTCTATCCACCGTTCTTTAGGAACTATTTTCATAAGCTCTCTTTCTATCTTTTCTGGATTCTCTTCCTTTACAAATCCGATCAGGTTACTCAGTCTCTTCACATGGGTATCTACTGTTACTCCGTCTGAAAGACCCCATATTTCACCTCTCACTACATTGGCTGTTTTTCTTCCAACTCCTGGAAGGGCCACCAACTTCTCCATTTGAGAAGGAACCTCACCCCCATATTTCTCCACAAGTTCTCTGCTACACATTTTTATATTCTTAGCCTTATTTCTAAAAAAACCCGTACTCTTTATATGATTTTCCAACTCTTTTACAGGCATATCCATGACCGCCTCAGGTGTATTTACTACTTTAAACATCTTTTCTGTCACCATATTGACCCTGACATCTGTGCACTGAGCCGACAGAATCACCGCTACCAAAAGTTCAAAATCTGTATTATAGTTTAAAGCACAGTGAGGCTTGCCAAACTTTTCATTGAGGATTTTTATTATTTTTTTAGCTTTTTCTACCTTGGTCATATTCCACCTCCTGAAGTTTATATCTTTCCTCAGGTTTTATATAGTCAATACCTATTTTACTATATATCTCCTCTTCTTGAATATTTTCCTCGCTAATTTCAATCCCTTTTTCAGCATAAATTTTCTCTATAAATTTCACATGGGCCTTCGGACCTGTGGAATGCCACAAAGTATAAGTATATTTACTGCTGTTTTCAGGTATTGCATGGATACATATTCCGCTTTTTAGCATAAATTCATATCTATTTATAGATTTTTCTATCTGAGGATATAAAGCTACTATTTCCAAGATCCTTTCCTCAGACCCCTCTACCACAAAATCTATATCCCCCACGTCTTTTCTCTTTCTTCTGAGGCTTCCGCTGGCATCACACCTAAAGCCTTTTTCTTTTATATACTTATAAAGTTTTTTATACTCTTTTAAAGCAAAGTCATAATCAAATCTTTTCTCCACCTATCTTCTCCCTGAAGAATTTTTAACTATTATATCACACCTTAATATCCTATAGAAAAAAAATTATATTATTTATACTATAGTAAAATTCATTTTTTTTTGATAAGCTAGAGAATAAGATTATTATTTTTTGCAAACTCTTATTCTGACAAGATACAAGTTATTAATATCTATACTTTTAATTTCTGTTTTAGATCAAATAAATATTCATATATAATAATTATTAAAGGGGGCTTTTTATGAATTATTCAACTCGAGTCAAAAATTTAAAAACATCTCCAATAAGGAAACTTTTACCTTATGCCATAGAAGCAAAAGCAAAGGGTAAAAAAATCTATCACCTTAATATAGGTCAGCCTGACATAAAAACTCCAGAATCTTTTTTCACTGCCATATCATCTTCACAGACGGAAGTTTTGGCATACTCCAATTCTCAGGGAGATCCAAATTTGATACAGGCGATTTCTGATTATTATAAAACTTATGATATGGACTTCGGAATAGATGAGATACTTATAACCGTAGGAGGAAGCGAAGCTCTCCTTTTTGCTCTTATAGCAACTTGTGATCCAGGTGACAACGTGGTTGTTCCACAGCCTTTTTATTCAAGCTATCCAGGTTTTGGATGCATGGTAAACGTAGAGGTTTCTCCTATCACAACCCATGCCGAAGATGGGTTCAGACTCCCCTCTAAAGAGGAGATGACAAAATCTATAAATGAGAAATCCAAAGCCATAATTATTTCCAATCCCGGAAATCCTACTGGAGTTATCTATACCAGGGAAGAGATGGAAGCTCTTGCGGAACTTGCTATAGAGCACGATCTATTTATAATCTCCGATGAAGTTTACAGAGAGTTTGTTTATGATGGTGATTATACAAGCTTCGGAAAATTAGAACATGTAAAGGACAGGGTTATTATTGTCGACAGTATCTCAAAGCGTTACAGTGCTTGTGGGTCGAGAATAGGATCTCTTGCAAGTAAAAACAAAGAACTTATGGCTCAGATGTTAAAACTCTGTCAGGGAAGACTTTGTGCCCCTACCCTTGAGCAGATAGGTGCTACTGAGCTCTACAAAACTCCTGTAAGCTATTTTGAAGAAGTTAACAAAGAGTACAAAAGAAGAAGAGACGTTCTGTATCGTGAACTTAGCACTATTGAAGGAGTTGTCTGCACAAAACCCGCCGGTGCATTTTATACAATAGTTAAACTCCCTGTCGATAGTGCCGAAGATTTTGTCGTCTTTATGATTAAAGATTTTGATGTAGACGGAGAAACTGTTATGATGGCGCCCGCAGAAGGATTCTATTCAGAGCCTGGATTAGGTAAAGACGAAGTTCGTATCGCCTATGTACTCAATGAAGAATCCCTCGTAAAGGCCATTTCCATTCTAAAAGCAGGCCTTGAAAAATACAACTCTATAAAAAACTCTCAAAAATAATTGGATTTAAAAAAGATTACAAACCAGTTTAAAAACCATGGAATCCTTAGTCAAATACTTAAATGTAGATAACTTATTAAACTATAAAGGGGCTTCTAAAAAGAGGCCCCTTTATATATAGATCAATTTCAAAACTAAACTGTTACTTTATGATTTTTACTATTTTTTTCTTGCCTGCTCTCACTACCATTCCATCCTCTACCTTTATTACAGCCTTTAGATCTTTTACCGCTTCATCATTTATCTTGAATCCACCCTGGCTTATCAATCTTCTGGCTTCAGAGGTAGATTTAAGAAACATCAGCTCTTTTACCAAAAGGTCTATTGCATTTATCTCATCGGCCTCTATTTTTACCTCAGGAAGGTCTACAGCCATATTTCTGTTGGAAAACACATTTTCAAACCACTCTCTGGCCTGTTTTCCATCTTCTTCAGAATGATAAATTTTTACAATCTCTTCTCCAAGTCTTTTTTTACAGTTCATAGGGTGAATCGTCCCATTCTCAACTCCTTCTTTTAGGGAGTTAATCTCTTCTAGTGGCACATCTGTTGCAACTTCATAGTAATTCCACATTAAATCGTCAGATATAGACATTACCTTACCAAACATATCATTAGGAGCTTCTGTCACCCCTATATAATTCCCAAGAGATTTTGACATTTTTTCCACTCCGTCAAGTCCCACAAGAATAGGCATCATCATACACACTTGCTGCTGCTGTCCAGCATTTTTCTGAAGATCCCTTCCTCTCAAGATATTAAACTTCTGTTCTGTGGCTCCTAGCTCCACGTCTGCCTCTATAGCCACAGAATCATACCCCTGAAGGATCGGATACATGAACTCCACAAGAGATACAGGTTTCCCCTCGCTGAGTCTTTTGGAGAAATCTTCTCTCTGAACCATCTGAGCCACCGTAAACTGAGAAAGAAGCCTAAGTACATCTTCAAGAGACAGCCTTTCCAGCCAGTCCCCGTTATATACAACTTCTGTTTTTTCAAGGTCAAGAATAAGTTTTACCTGCTCAAGATAAGTCTCTATATTTTTCTGTATATCTTCAGCACTCAACATTTTTCTAGTTTCGGATTTCCCCGTGGGATCACCTATCCTGGCAGTGAATGTACCTATAAGAAACTTCACCCTGTGTCCTAGATCCTGAAACTGTCTGAGCTTCCTAAGGGGAACTGCGTGCCCTATATGAAGATCTGAACCAGTAGGGTCTATCCCTAGCTTTATTATTAAAGGCTTCCCGGTTTCTAAGGATTTTTTTATTTTATCTTCCAGTTCTCTCTCAGAGATTATCTCCTCTACACCCCTCTTTAGGATTTCCATCTGTTTTTTTACCTCTTGTTCCATATTCATAAATATACACTCCTTTCACAATTTTTATAATTAAAAAGCCCCATAGGATGCGCCTATGAGGCTTATATATACTAAACTTTCCTCAACCATAGATACAGACCCTTTTTTATCATTACAAACAAGGTCTATACTTTAAAGCACAGCCCTTTTTAATGGTAATAATAATCGTATCCGTTATAGTTGATTTTTCTATCCATTTTTTCCTCCAAAATCAAATCATAAGAAAGTATATCACATTATATTAAAACTCTCAAGACTTGAGTTTTTTTACGTAAAGAAGGTGTTCTATCCCGTGGTAATCCTCTTCTTTTTCAAATATAAAACCTGATTTTTCAAAGGTTTTTATAGAGACCTCATTTTCCTCTAAAATATAAGCTAGAACTATCTCTATATTTTCATAAGACAAAGCCAGTTCTTTTATACCTTTTAAAATAGCAGCTTTTCCCATGCCCATTCCCCTGCTCGACTTTGACATATATACACTCAATATAGCTGTTTCCCCATCAAGTTCAAACTTCAGCTGACCCAAGAACTGGCCCTCTGAATCCTCTAAAACATAAAGTAGAAAGTAGGGGGAGTTTATCAGAAATTTATACCATTTTTTATGATTTTCCCACTCTCGTTTCTCATTTTCTGTAAAATACTTCTTCACATAATCCTTGTGAAGATGCTCATATATTTCTGGTATATCACGCTCTTCTGCTCTTCTCAAAACAACATCTTTCAAAAAATCACCTTATCGAAATCAAACTTAAATAAACCTACCATACAACTCTAGTAGCTGTGATTATAACATACATATCTTTTTTTAACAAAAACAATATAAGCCTCTATTCTTAATTCAACATCCTCTTATTTTAGAAAAGAAGCTCTTTCTCCTAAATGAAGTTGGATTTTTTAAAATCAACATAAAGATCTGGAAAATAGTAAGTATGTGCAATAAGAAAGAGATAAAAAAACACCCCTATAAAAAGGGGCGTATCTCTGTTACTTTACAACTATAACTTTAAATGAGTTTGTAGTTCCCACCTTGAATACTTCTTCTCCGCAAGTTGCTACAATTATGTCTCCAGTTTTTGCCAGTCCTTTAGCTACAGCCTCTTTTTCTACTTCTGCGTAGAATTCGTCTAAAGTCATTACATTCTTTCCAACAAAAGATTCAACTCCTCTTGAAAGAGCAAGCTGATTTGCAGCCTTTGCGTTGTTTGTAAGGGCCAATATGTGTGCAGTCGGGAAGTATTTCCTCAGAGCTCTTGCTGATCTTCCACTCTGTGTTCCTACAGCTATAAGTTTTGCATTCAGTACCTCTGCCGCATCTACAGTTCCCTTTGCCACAGCTTCTGTTATGCTTATATCCCCTTCAAAATCCATGTCATATGCAGGGATCATTGAGTCTGTTTTTTCAGCTATCTGTGCCATTATCTCCACAGCTTCCACTGGGTATTTACCTTTGGCTGTTTCTCCAGAAAGCATTACTGCATCCGTGCCGTCTATTATTGCATTGGCTACGTCTCCCGCCTCTGCTCTTGTAGGTCTTGGGTTTTTAATCATAGAATCTAGCATCTGAGTTGCAGTTATTACCATTTTTCCGATCTCATTGCACTTGTCTATCATCATTTTCTGAGCAAACGGAACTTCCTCTACTGGAATTTCTACCCCTAGATCTCCTCTGGCAACCATTATCCCGTCAGATAATTCTAAGATCTCATCAAAATTATCTACACCCTCTTGATTTTCTATTTTAGAAATTATTTTTATATCCTCTCCGCCATTCTCATCAAGAACTCTTCTTACTTCTCTTACATCATCTGCTTTTCTTATGAAAGATGCAGCTACGAAATCCACCTTTTGCTCGCAACCAAATTTAAGATCGCTTTTATCTTTTTCAGAAAGAGCAGGAAGCTGAACAGATGCTCCTGGAAGGTTTATTCCCTTGTTCTCTCCAAGTTCTCCTGTGTTGTTTACAATACATTTTACTTCGTTACCTGATGCTGATTTTACAGTAAGTTCTATAAGTCCGTCATCTACAAGTACCGTGTCTCCCTCTTTAAGGTCATTAGCTATACCTTCATAAGTAACAGCAACTATATTTTTGTTACCTACTACAGTTTTATCAGTTGTAATCGTAAACTCCTGTCCCGCTTCAAGAGTTACGTCTTGTCCGTTTTCTAGTTTTATAGTTCTGATCTCAGGTCCTTTAGTGTCTAAAAGAATAGCCACTCTAGCTCCTGTTTCCTGATTTACTTCTCTCATAGTCTTAATTCTTTCCCCGTGCTCTTCATAGTTTCCGTGGGAAAAATTAAGTCTCATAACATTCATACCTGCGTTGACAAGATTTGTAAGCATCTCTTTACTTTCTGATTTAGGACCTATCGTACATACTATTTTCGTTTTCTTCACTTAGTGTTCCCCCTTAATAATTTTCATAATCTGACATTTCAACTTCCAAAATTTTCCTCAGTTAAGATATAAACTGTATTTTAAAAAATCAAATTGATTTTTTAAACTCTCTTTTAATTTAATCATTTATTCCAGTGTACATTAAATTTTATCCTTTTATAGTTTTAAAGTCAAGAAGAGCATCGAGTGATATTTAAACTTTACGAGATCAAAATAAGACCTTTATTTTCAATTAATTTTATTTTGTTTTATGGAGGTGTAATTATTTATCATAATGTTAGTAAGATCAAACACCAAGTTGATAATATAATTTTATTCAATTTTTAAATATATCCTTTGGAGATTCCAAAAAAAAGATGATTTTTTTAAGGGTATTTAAATTTTCTTCTACCAATAACAGGTTAACAGGTTCTATAAAAATCAGTAATTTATCTATGAAAATATTAGATCCAGGTAACATAAAAAAAGCTACCCGTTAAGGCAGCCTGTGATTATTAGTTTTTGATGTTGTAGAAAACGTCCATTCCACCGTATACGGCAGTTTCTCCAAGCTCCTCTTCTATTCTAAGAAGTTGGTTGTACTTAGCCATTCTGTCTGATCTTGAAGCTGATCCAGTTTTGATCTGTCCAGCGTTAGTTGCTACTGCCACGTCTGCGATAGTAGCATCTTCAGTTTCACCAGATCTGTGTGATACTACTGCTGTGTATCCTGCTTTTTTAGCCATTTCGATAGCCTCTAAAGTTTCAGTTAGGGTTCCGATCTGGTTTAATTTGATTAGGATTGAGTTAGCTGATTTCTTTTGGATTCCCATTGCAAGGTACTCTGTGTTAGTTACGAATAAATCGTCTCCAACTATTTGAGTAGTAGCTCCAACTCTTTCAGTAAGTTTAGCGAAACCGATCCAGTCATTTTCGTCAAGTCCGTCTTCGATTGAAGTTATAGGGTACTTTTCAACGAGTCCTGCATACCAATCTACCATCTCGTCTGTAGTTCTCTTGATTCCACCTTCTCTTTTAAAGTGGTAAGTTTTTTCTCCGTCTGCTCCTTCTTTAGTGCAGAACTCAGAAGCTGCCGCATCTAATGCTAGACTTATGTCTTTCCCTGGCTCATATCCTGCTGCTTTGATAGCTTCTATTATTATATCAAGAGCACCTTCAGTACCTTCGATCTTCGCTGGAGCATATCCACCCTCGTTTCCTACGTTTGTAGAATCTCCGTTTGCTTTCAGTATTTTCCCAAGGTGGTGGAATACTTCAGTTCCCATTCTTAGTCCTTCAGCAAAAGTTTTTGCTCCTACTGGCTGAACCATAAATTCTTGTACATCTACGGCAGAATCCGCATGAGATCCACCGTTTAGTATGTTCATCATTGGAAGAGGTAATTCTTTAGCGTTAGTTCCTCCAAGGTATTTGAATAAAGATTGACCTAAAGCCTCAGCTGCTGCTTTTGCAGTTGCAAGAGATACTCCTAGTATAGCGTTAGCTCCTAATCTAGCTTTTGTCTTAGTTCCGTCAAGGGCGATCATTAATTTATCGATAGCAACTTGGTCAGTGGCGTCCATTCCCAAGATAGCCTCTCTGATTTCAGTATTTACGTTGTTTACTGCAGTAAGACAACCTTTTCCAAGGTATCTTGATTTATCTCCGTCTCTAAGTTCTACTGCTTCTCTTTCACCAGTAGATGCTCCAGATGGAACAGCTGCTCTTCCCATTGCTCCACATTCTAGTCTTACATCTACTTCTACAGTTGGATTTCCTCTTGAGTCCAAAATTTCTCTAGCTTTTACGTCTACTATTGTCGTCATTCTTAAATACCTCCATACTATATTTATGATTACTATAAGATAATAGCATATTTATTTTCCTTAGTAAAGGCAGGCTTTGTTCTATTTTTAATCATATGTTACTCATTAATAACCCAAAAAAATATTCTGTCTCATTTTGAATTTTAAAGTTCTGTTATAGAACTTTTAATCCCTGTCTAATATCCCACCAAGAATTCCACCTGCAACAGCTCCGCTTAGGAGAGTTCCTCCAGAACCCCCCCTTTCTTTAGAACTACCCATGTTGGCATAAAGTCTTTCTGCAAGTTTGGATATTGGCATACTCTGAATATAGACTCTTCCAGGTCCTTTTAGTGTGGCTAGAAAAAGGCCCTCTTTTCCAAAAAGTGCATTTTTAAATCCACCTACAAATCTTATATCATAATCTACACTCCTTTCAAACCCAACTATACATCCGGTATCCACTCGCAGAGTCTCTCCAGCCTTGAGATCTTTCTCTATGATGGATCCTCCCGCATGGACAAATGTCATACCGTCTCCCTTGAGTCTCTGGAGTATAAAACCCTCTCCTCCAAAAAAACCGGCTCCCAATTTTTTTGTAAAAGCCACATCTATGTCTATGCCGTTAGCTGCACATAAAAATGAATCTTTCTGACATATAAACTCTCCGTTAAACTTATTTAAATCCAAGGGAATTATCTGTCCCGGATAGGGGGCACTGAATCCCACAGACTTTTTTGATTTTCCATTATTTTTAAATGTTGTTATAAAAAAACTTTCTCCTGTGATCATTCTTTTAAAGCCTCCAAAAAGACCCCCTCCGGTTCCAGTCTGCATCTCAATTTGAGATTCCATATAGGTCATGGCCCCGGCCTCAGCCCTTACTCCTTCCCCTGGATCCAGTTCTATCTCTACAAGCTGCATATCATGCCCGTAAATTTTGTAATCTATCACATCTGCCATTATTTTTACCTCCATTATTTTGTTTTACACCTAATCTTACACCAAAAATTGTACAATTCTCAAGAAAAATAATTTTATAATTTGAAATACAAAAACAGGCCTGCTAAACAGCAGGCCTGAAATTAATTTTCAATTATTTTTTTCAATTCTTCTTGGGATTTAATATTTAAAAGATCATGCTTAACTCTGTCCTTTACTTCATCAAAGTCAGCTTTTTTGTATTTCACTTCTTTTATCTTTTGGAACACATAGATCTCCCCTTGGGATTCTACAAGCTGAAACTTGTTAAGTTCACTTTTAAATATCTCCTTGGCAAGTTCTATTTTGTATCCCAACTCCGGGATATACCCACCTTCTGTTATTCCAGTATAGACTTTGCTAGCCGCTATATTTTTTCCACCCTTTGATACTTCTTCAAATGTCAGTTCTTTATTCTGAAGTTTTTTAACTACCGATAAAGCTTCATCTTTTACAAGCTTTTTAGTTTGATCCGATATCTTGTCAGTAATAAGAATATGCCTAGCTTTTGCCTTAGACTCCTCTTTTTCTTCTACATAGATAATATGGTGTCCAAATTGTGTTTCAACTATTTCAGGATAAACTTTTCCTGCTTCTCCTTCAAATACAGCATCTTCAAAAGCTTTTACCATCTGCCCCTTTTCAACCCATCCCAGGTCTCCCCCTTTTGGTCCAGAAGGCCCCTCAGAATATTTCACAGCAAGATCCTCAAAGTTTTCAGGACTTGCTTCTTTTAGTATCTCTTTGGCCTTTTCCAAGGCTAACTCTTTATCTTTCTCTGAAACTTCTGCCTTGAACTCTACAATATTGGCATCAGCACTTGCCGCAGTATCATAAGCCAACTTATTTTTTTCAAAGAAGTTTTTGAGCTCACTATCACTCACCTTATAAGAATCTTTTATCTCTTTTTCAAGTTTTGTTCTGAGTCCGTAAAGCTTGTCTGTTGTAGAAAGATTCTCTTCTACCGAGATTCCTCTTTTTATTGCCTCTTTCGCTATTTTTATATCAGCTTCAAAAGATTTTTCTGTCATCTCCTCTGCCTGAGCAACCTCTCCCCCTGTAGCAAATAAATTCCTGATAGTTCTGTTAGCCATATCTACATTGGTTATTACGAAACCATCCTTTTCAAGGGCAGGCTGCTCTAAATATTTCACATACTCTTCTCCTACAGCCTCTAATTTCATATTTTCTTTTTCTTCATGTAAAAGAGCAGAGTATTTTTCAATACCTTTTTTCTCTTTCAGTTGAGCCTCTAGCTCTGGTTTAACCTCTTCATAAGTTTTTCCAAGATATATCCCATACTTGTTTTCCTCATACTCCTCTTTTAGTTCATCCTCACTAGGATTATACTGCTCTTTTATAGCTTCTATGGTTTTTTCTAAAAGCATTCCCTCTTCAATCTCTTTTTTTAGAGTTGTTTTTGTGTATCCCTGTATTTGAAGCATTCTTTTAAATTGCTCCTTATCATTTATAGATTTTACAATTTTATCATATTCAGCATTTATATCTTTTTTAGGAACTTTTACCTTAAGTTGCTTCGCTATCTGCATCGTCAGTTCCTTTTCGATCACCTGATTAAAGGCAACTAAATTGATAAGTTCTTTGTCCAGATTAGTACTGAAGTACTGTTGATAAACTCCAGAAAGATTCGTCATAGTTCTTTCTACTTTTAACGTCTCTACCTTTTCTCCGTTGATTTTGAATGCATAACTCTGATTTCCCATTCCCATCCTGATATTTGATACAATAACCGTTAGCATAGATACAAAAAAAGCTATAGTTATTATCCAAATGATCGGCTTCATATTTTTCCTGAGTTTTCTGACAGCCATTATGTCCCCCTTAGTATTTTTAGTATTTCTTCAATTATAGCAACTGATAATTCAATTTTCAATCTATTTAACAAAAAAAGGCCTCAAAGGCCTTCTTTTCACCAACTAAAAATTTTTATTATGCTTTTTGGTCAAGATTGTATTTTCTTATTTTCTCATACAAAGTTGTTCTTCCTATTCCTAGAAGTTTTGCAGTTTCCTGCTTATTCCATCTAGTCTTTTGCAGAGCAGTTGCTATTACTACCTTTTCCACCTCTGCTAGGTCGTATATCTCCTGTTCGAGGATATCCTTTAGAGGCCCTACACCTATTACAGTTTTATTTTCTAAAGTATCAGACTTCATCTTTATTTCCAAAGGAAGGTCTTCTACACTTATTGTTTTTGTATTGGAAAGGATTACCATTCTTTCCACTATATTCTTAAGTTCTCTGATATTTCCAGGATAAGAATACTCCATGAGGTATTTCATAGCATCCCCTGAAATTACAGGCATCTCTCTGTGAAGTTCAAGAATTATCTTATTTAGGAAATAGTTTGCCAGTAGAGGTATATCTTCCCTTCTATCTCTTAGAGGCGGTACTTCAATTGGAAATGCCGACAGTCTGTGGTAAAGATCACTTCTGAATTTACCCTTTTCAGTTTCCTCTTTTAGGTTTTTATTTGTAGACACTATAAATCTAACATCTACTCTTCTTGATTTGTTCCCACCAACTCTTCTAAATTCTCCATATTCTATGACTCTAAGAAGTTTTGCCTGAGACTTAAGATCCATTGCAGATATTTCGTCTAAAAATACAGTTCCCTTATCAGTTTCTTCTAAAATACCCCTTTTACTTGAAGATGCCCCTGGGAATGCCCCTCTTTCATAACCAAAAAGTTCTGATTCTATAGATTCAGAAGGCAGGGAAGCGCAGTTTATTATTATAAAGTTGTTTCTTCTTCTGTCACTTTTCTTAAATATCTCTTTTGCTATAAGCTCTTTACCTACTCCGTTTTCTCCACTTATAAGAACAGTAAGATCACTTTCAGCAACTCTCTCCACAAGATTTTTTACCTCTTTTATCTTCATAGTCTGACCGACTATCTCATTTGTCTCTTCTACATAAGAAAGCTTCTCTTCTAATTTTCTTTTTTCTTTAAGAAGCTCTAGATTTTTTAGAGCTGGGATTATTATCCTATTCATCTCTTTAAGGTTTACAGGCTTCAGCAGGTAGTTATAAACATCTGCAGTTTTAAGTTCATTTATTATATCCTCTTTTTCTTCGTCTATAAGACCCACTATAACAAAGTCCTTACCTATTGCACCGAGTTTTCTTTTTACTTCTGAGAAACTAAACCATGTCATGTACTCATCCAGCAGTACGATGTCAAAATCACTTTCTCTAAGCATGTCCAACCCATCTAAAAAATTATTAAATGTTATTACCTCATATTCTTCAGAAAGTTCTTTTCTTATTTGCTTAAGAGTTTCTTTTCTCTCTGAAATTGCCAAAATTGACTTTTTCATATCTATTTTTCCTCCTGGTTTGTTCTAAAATAAAGCGTTCTATTTTCGCCTGTTGGTTTTATATCTGTATTATAATAGATATTTCCAATTTCTTCAATACTATAAATAAAAAAATATATAAAAATAAAACAAAGAGTTTATTTTTTGGCACTTATAAAACCTTAGTATACCCAAATTTTCACTATTTTTATGTCCATTTTACGTATTTAATCATTTTAAATATAACTCTACAGAACTCACAACTATTTTAAATGTAATATAATAATCCATCGATTCTTTTTTTATTCTAAATTTTTCAACAAGTTTTTTGCATTGATCCTTTTCTAAAACAGTGAAAATAACACTGTCTGTTCCCGGCCAGACATGGCTGTCCAAGTGCTTTTTAGTTTTCTCCCAGGAACCCTTCAGTGACGGAAAAACTGTATATTCCTCTATACCCTCCCCCATCAAAATCTCCACAAGCTCCTCCTCTAGTGAAGAGTCGCATATTATTCTAAGCAACTTATATTCTTCCATCTCACATCCCTCCCATCCAGTTTCCACCTTTATTTGAGATATTCCTGGTATTCTTCATAAGCCAGGTAATAATCTAAACTTGCCTCTAGGAGTGATAGCTTCGCCTCTCTAAGTTCACTTTCTATTTGTAGAAAATCTACGACACTTACCAAGCTATTTTCATATCTTCTTTTTTCCACACTGTAATTCTCATATGAAGATTCTACAGCCGCCTCTTGTTCTTTTACTGTTTCTTTCAGTCTAATAAGTTCCGAGTAATTACTCCTTAGAGTTACCTCTATATCATCTCTCGCTTTCATCTCAAGGTTTTTAGATTTTTCAGTTTCATTTTTATACCTACTATATGCATTTACATTCTGTCCAAATTCAAATAAGCTCATCGTTACAGTTATACCTGCATTCCACTGCCAGTCTTCTGAAGCCCCGTCAAAATTCCCGTCTTCTCCTGTGTATCCAAAGCTGAAATCAACTTTTGGAAAAAATTCTGCCCTGGCCAAAGATTCGTTGGCCTTTGTAATTTCATAATCCAACCTTGCAATTTTCGAATCCCTGTTATTTTCCCTTGCCAGAGCCACGTCAGCCTCTATATCTATTCCTGACAAATCATAAGTCACAGAATTAACAGGTTGAAGTTCTAATTTTGCCTTTCTATGGATACCAATTTCATTTTTCAGCTCTAACTGCGTAATCTCTATTTCATTTTGAACTCTTATAATATTCGTCCTGATATTCCTGACTCTAGTGGCAAAGGGAAGTACATCTGCCTTTGAAAAAAGCCTAAATTCATATTTTCTCAGGGCTTTATTATACTGCCCCTCCACATCTTTCAGAGAGGCCTGATATACCTCTAGCTCTCTTTGAAACTTTAATATATTTAGATATTTTTCTATTATCAGGAGCCTCAGCTCACTTCTGGATTTTAAAAATTCATGGTCTGAAAGTTCCCTTACTTTTTTTGCTGCTGCTATCCCGGCACCGATCAATCCCCCCCTATACAATGGCTGTATAAGCTCTATTCTGTTTAGGTAGTTATCCTTTCTATCTAGGTCTCCTCCATAGATATTTTCCTCATTTTTATTGTAGAGACCTGTGTAGCTTATTTTCGGAAGGGCCTCCTTGTATGCCTCTCTTACCTGAAGGGCTGAGTTCTCTAGATCAATATCTGCATTCTTTATAGTATAGCTGCTAGATAGAGCTCTTTCTATACACTGGGTCAGATCCAGTGTGATTGTTTCACCGTATACATATACAGATAAAAACATTATCAATATCGCAATTAAAAAATTTTTCATCTCTATCTCCCCTCACATAAAAAATAGAACATACTACAAATTTATTTACCAGCTTATTTAAAAACTTCTTTTTAAAATTTTTAATTAAATTTTCCCATATGTATTGTAAAAAAAATATACATAATGGTTTTTAACCGTTAAATTTTATGATACTATATTATTAAATTGAATCTAAGGGAGTGAAAAAATGGAGAGAAAATACAGAATGATAGAAACAAATGAGCTGGGAGAGGAAATTTTTATAGAATACCCCGATGCATTTATAGTAGAAAAATTTACACCTCTTATGGATAGAATAGAAGCAAACAAACCAAAATTATTAGAACCTTTAAAAAAACTTAAAAATGAAATAGGAGAAGAAGATTTCGAAAAATATTTCAACACACTTCTTGATATTAAAAAATTTGAAAATCAGATGATGATAACAACAGACAGAAATATCAACAGAAGCATCATTACGAGGCAGTTTATGGATCATCTCCACAGGTCTTTTGATGTAGATTCTGTGAGAATAGTGGTTCAGTAACAAAAATTTATGCCCTAGGAGCCCAAAAAATCTACTTTTTTTAGCCTTGAAAACTAATCTGTTTTATAGTCTTACTTTGAATCAATTTAAAAATATCTCATGATTATAAATCAAAAAAACTTAAGACTAAAAAAAACCGGAAAATCCGGTTTTTTTAATCTTATTTCAAGAAACCACCGATTGTTACCTGTTCCATCAAATCGGTTATCTCATCTAATTTAAACATTTTTATATTTTTTCTGAGCTCATCCCTAGACTTTAGTTTTGTCTCACCGAAATACTCTTCGCCTGTAAGAAACGTATACAGAAAAACCCTCAGATGATTTGACAAACCTCGTGCAGAAAGTTTTATCTTCCCCCGTAGAGATTCTTGCAGCTCATTTTTATGCATTTCAAAAAGTTTTTCAAAATACTTGGTGGATGTATAGCAAAGATTGTACTTTAATGCCTTTATCTCTTCACTGTCTTTTATATTATTTGAGAATAAAACTTTCAACCTGTAGAGAGACATATCCGGGGCTTCAAAACAATCTTTTAGATATTCCCTGCATATATATCTGTATTTTTTTTTGAGAGAAAGATCCAAGTTAAGTATTTTCTCAAACTTTTCACGTCGCTCTCTCACGTCTAGGTTCAATATATACACAAAAATTTCTTCCTTGGATTTAAAATAATTGTAAAAAGTTCCCTTAGAAATGCTGCCTGATCTGGCTATATCTTCTATTGTTGTGGCAGTGTATCCTTGCTTAACAAAGGTCTTTCTTGCTGCCTCGACTATAAGATCTCTTTTAACTCCATTTTCAACAGTTTCCATGGCATTCTCCCGTTTTACATGAAATAAAAATTTTCCTGTTAAGTATTATTTTAATATACCATTAATTTTTTTAATGTAAAGTAGCCGCTTACACATTAAAGGACTATTCTTATGGATTATGCAGGGACTATACTATAATTTAAACCATTCTTCCATGACATCAATAATACGATCCATCTCCTCTTCTGTTGCTATATAAGGAGGCATTGTATAGAGGTACTTATAAAATGGTCTGAGCCACACTCCCCTTTCAGAGGCAAATTTTTGGAATCCTTTAAGACTCTTAGATTCTTTTACCTCTATAACTCCAGTTACTCCAAGGATTCTCACATCCTTTATTTTGTCAGATTTTATATTCCCCAGTCTTCTTCTCAGTTGTTTTTCGATTGCTTCTATTTTTTCTAGGTAGTTTTCTCTTTCAAATATCTCCATACTTTTCAGCCCAACTGCACAGGTAAGGGCATTTCCCATATATGTAGGTCCGTGCATAAAGGCATCTCTTCCTCTGTCTGAGTAAAAAGCTTCAAATACCTTTGTACTTGCAATTGTAGCTGCATGACCCAAATAACCTCCAGTAAGTGCTTTTCCCAGAACAACTATATCTGGTACTATATTGGTATGATTCATTGCAAAGAGTTTTCCAGTCCTTCCAAAACCTGTTGCAACCTCATCAAAAATCAATAGCACATCATATTTGTCACAGATCTCCCTGGCTCTTTCTAGATACTTAGGACTGTAAAAATTAAACCCTCCTGCTGCCTGTATAAGAGGTTCCACTATAAAGGCCGCCACCTCATCATGTTTTTCCTTGAGAAACTCCTCTAATTTCGCTATATCATTTTCAACATTTTCTTCTGAAGCATCATAGCCCCCCGTTGGTCTGTCTATGTGGTAGGTATCTCTGAAGAGGTTTGAAAAAGCCCCATGATAAGCAGGGTCATCTCCTACCTCCATTGTCTTAAAGGTATCCCCGTGATACCCTCCTTTAAGACCTACTATCTTTATCTTATTCTCATAACCCTTATTTGAAAAATATTGGATAGCCATCTTTAAAGCCACTTCCACTCCCACAGATCCGCTGTCAGAGAAAAATACGTGGTTTAAACCTTCTGGAGTTATCTCCACCAGTTTTTTTGCCAAATTTTTAGCAGGGTCATGGGTTAGTCCCCCTAGCATCACATGAGCAAACTTTTCCATCTGCACCATAGCTGCCTTATTCAGTTCATCATTGCTGTACCCGTGACATGCACACCACCATGATGCTACACCATCTAACAATTCTCCACCGTCTTTTACCTTTATCTTCATCCCCTTAGCCCATTCCACATGAAGATTTTCATCTTTTGTTTTCATTTGAGCATAGGGATACCACAAGTTCATCTCTTCCATTTTGACCATTTTTAATTTTTACCTCCCTGGATATAGATTAAAATTTTCAATCTGATACCAGATTGAATACATCATTCATTGTTATAAAAAGTATAAGACCTATGAGCACTATCATCCCTGCCATATGAAGTCTTTCTTCAAGTTTTTTATTGACTGTTACTCCTATTAGCTCCAATATTACAAACACTATTCTACCACCGTCGAGAGCCGGAAAGGGAAGCAGATTAAATATCCCAATATTAACAGAAAGCAGGGCAGTCAGCCACACAAGAAGTGATGCTCCACCCTTTGAGGCTTCTCCCACAACTTTTATCATCCCAACCGGACCGGTTATATCGTCAGCCTTTACCCGCCCTGTAACAAGGAGTTTTAATCCACTGATTATCTGTACAAAGAGGTCCTTAAAGACTCCCCCTGCAACTTTAAAACTTTCCATGAAACCATATTTTTCTACAGTGTATTCAGGCAGTATCCCTAGGAGTGGCTGGTCTCTACCAGGTTCATATATCGGTTCTACGAGAAAAGTCATCTCTTTTCCATCTCTTAGAACTTCTATCTTTAAAGGAGTCTCACCTGCTTCTTCCTTCATTACCTCACTTATATCTTTCCAGTCAACGATCTCCCTGTCATTGATTTCAACTATTCTATCTCCCTCGAGAATAAGTTCATAAGCATTGGAGCTCTCCATTATGCCTCCTATTACTGCCTCCTCACTTTGAATCATCTTCCCACCGGAAACTACCATAAAATATATTATAATCAAAGCAAGAGAGAAGTTCATAAATACCCCTGCAAAAAGAACTATGAAACGTGAAAAAGGGGATTTGGTGTTGAAGCCGTCTTCCACTTCACTATCCACTTCCATCCCCTCTATATTCACAAATCCACCTACTGGAATCGATCTTACCGAATAAGTAGTTTCGATCCCTTCATAAGAATAGAGCTTTGGCCCCATCCCAATGGAAAACTCCGAAACAGGCATCTTAAAAAACTTTGCAGCCAAAAAATGCCCCAGCTCATGAATAAATATTATAATTCCCAGTATCAATATTGTTATCAAAACATTCATAAATCCTCCAGATTAAACCGTCCTAAGCAATAAAAGTATTTCATTTATTTGTTTAAATTTTCAAGCATGAAATCGTCGCTCTCTCTCTCTGGTTTGTAGTCATATTGAGGTACAAACTGTTCTTTGTAAAGAGGCTCTACCCCCTCTTCAAAGTTAACTTCTGAATAAATGATTTTTTCTTCACTTGCAGGTCTTCTTGAAAACCTTTCCTCATCTCCAGCTGATTCTTTAATCTCGATAGAACCACAGGCCGCTAATAACAAACTCATAATCAAAACAGTCAATTTTTTCATCTATAACACCTCCCATTAGGAGACCATTATAGTATCTCTTTCACAGCTTTAAAAATCTCCTCTGAAATTTCATCTATTTTTTTCAGTCTGCCCTTTTCTACACACATTATCTCTCTCCATTGGTATGTCTTTGCTATATTGCATGCGTTTTGATGGGACATTCTCAGATACTCCACATCTTTTTCGTGGATATCCTTAGCCTCATCACCGGTTATCTTATTTTTTCTTTCAGACATCAGCTCTTGGGCCACATCTACCGGCATATTTAGAAAAAAAACAAGGTCTGGCTTTGGAATGCCCATTTTCTCATATTCAAGATCCTCAAGCCAATCTAGATATTTTATTTTTTCATGTGGATCTGTAAATTTAGAAGCCTGATGAACCATATTTGAAGTGGTATATCTGTCCGTTATGACCACTCCAGCCTCCAAATAAAAATTTTCCCAGTCTTTCTTAAAAGACGCATACCTGTCTACCGCATACATTGTAGATACAGGATAAGGATTTACCTCTTTGGCCTTTTTTCCAAACTCTCCTGCCAAATACATTTTTACTGGTTCTGATGCAGGGCTGTCATAATTTGGAAATGATATCTTTTTTACCTTTACTCCTTCTGATTTTAATTTTTCATATAAAATCTCTGTTTGAGTCTGTTTACCACTAGAATCTGTTCCCTCTATTACTACCAGTTTTCCCATTAATTATCCTTTCTGATTTTATTAAACCCCCACAGGTCTATTCTACTATATTTGAATTAAATTACTATTAAAATAATTTAATAATTTTATGCGAAATTAATCATCACCCAGTTCCTAGTTTCTGCATCTACTCTTTTTATGGTCTCAAAATCAATTGTTTCAACAGGAGTATGCCTGTCCATGGCTTCTCTTAGTATCTTATATATTTCTAAAAATTTAATTTTTCCTTCTAAAAAAAGCTCTACTGCAACTTCATTGGCAGCATTAAAAACCGTAGGCATAGATTTTCCTATTTTTCCTGCCTCAAAGGCATATTCAATCCCCTTAAATACTTCGTGATCTGGTTTTTCAAAAGTAAGCTGTGCCATTTTTTCCAAATCCAAACTGCCAAAACAAGAGTTTGCTTCTCTCTCTGGATAGGTAAAAGCATATTGTATCGGAACCTTCATATCAGGTGCTCCAAGTTGTGCCATAACCGTTGTGTCCCAAAATTCAACCATAGAGTGAATTATGCTCTGAGGATGTACTAGTACCTCTATACTCTCATAGGGCACCTTAAAAAGTTGATGTGCCTCTATAACTTCTAGTCCTTTATTTACAAGGGTAGATGAATCTATTGTTATCTTTTTTCCCATAGACCAGTTGGGATGTTTAAGAGCCTCTTCCACTGTGACATTTTTTAGATCCTCTATGCTTTTACCTCTGAAGGTTCCTCCGCTGGCTGTTATTATCACTTTTTTTACCTCTTCTTTTCTCCCACCAAGCATAGACTGAAATATAGCAGAGTGTTCACTGTCTACAGGTATTATCTCTGCTCCCCTATACTCTTGCATCAGTTTGTTTATGAGGTCTCCTGCCGCTACCATTGTTTCCTTGTTGGCAAGGGCTATTCTTTTCTCCTTTTTTATAGCTTCTATCGTAGCTTCTATACCTACGGCACCACTTACTGCAGTTAAGACTGTGTCCGCTTCCTCTAGTCCTCCTAATAGTTTTAAACCCTCTTCACCCCTATAGATTACCAGGTCAGGATACCTTTCCTTTATAGCTCTAAAGCCAACTTCAGTTCCTACCGATACATATTTTGGGGAGAACTCCTCTATCTGTTCTAACAAGAGCTCATGGTTTCTGTGGGCACTCATTGCCAAGACCTTAAATTTTCCTTTGCTGTTTCTTATTACTTCAAGGGCATTTGTTCCAATGCTGCCTGTAGATCCAAGTATTGTTATCATTTTCATTAATTTACCCCCTAATGAAGAAAATAGGCAGCTTTGGCTGCCTTTGGTTTTCTAAACAAATAATATTTTAAGTATATAAAACATCGTAGGCACAACAAATATCATACTGTCAAATCTATCCAATATTCCTCCGTGTCCTCCTAGAAGATTCCCTGAATCTTTTATCTTGAAGTCACGTTTAAAAAGTGACTCTCCGAGGTCGCCTATTTGAGCCGTTGCACTTACAAAAATACCTATTGCCACCACTCCTGCAAAAGAAAGTGTGCTGTCTTTGAGGTAGAAAAAATATCTTATTATTCCAAGACTTAGAACTGTAAAAAATATTCCTCCGATTGCCCCCTCTATAGATTTTTTCGGACTTATTTCACTCAGTCCTCTCTTGAAAAACTTTCTTCCTGTGGAAAGTCCCACAAAATAAGCAGAAGAGTCACAGGCCCACACCATAAGCTGGGCAGTCAGTATCCATAAGTTACCCTGTGGTAAAAAACTCATGGCAATTATATGAGAAAAAAGAAAGGATATATACATCACTCCCAGAAGTGTCCCTCCTATATCTCTGCTTGCTTCCTCAGAGCGATTTTCAAAAATTCTGCTGATTATAAGAAGCATTACTCCCAGTGAGATTATAAGTGGTAAAAGCTCTTCAAAAGGATACCCCTTCATATATATATAAGTGAAATTGGGTATCAAAATCCCCAGGGTCATACCTAGTTTTTTTAGTGGTCTTTTCCCGGATTTTTCCATCATATTGAAAAACTCATAAAGGGCAGTTCCTATTATTACATTGGCAAAAAGTAGAAGAAGCAGCCCTCCACTCAAAAGTATGTAGATCAAAATCGGTATTCCAAGTATAGCTACAATTAGTCTACTTTTCATTATTTAATCCTCCAAATCGCCTTTCTCTTTTCATGTATGTATTTAGGGCTTTTTCCAGTTCCGACTCATCAAAATCCGGCCAAGCCTGCTCTGTAATATAAAGTTCTGTATATGCTATCTGCCACAAAAGAAAATTTGATATTCTGAGCTCCCCACTAGTTCTTATAAGCAGTTCAGGATCAGGTATATCACTGTACATATACTTAGAAAAACTTTCCTCGGTTACCTCAGTTATCCCATCTTTTATTATTTTATTAACTGCATCCACTATTTCTGATCTTCCACCATAATTGAAGGCTATGTTGAGGGTTATTCTGTCATTGTCCTTAGTCAGTTTTTCTGTCTTTTCTATCTCCTCAAGAAGTTCTTTTTTTACTCCCTCTTTTTTACCTGAAACCATGAGACGAACACCATTTTTCATCATATTGTTTTTTTCATTTTTCAGATATTCCTTAAAGAGTTTCATGAGAGTGTCCACCTCTTTTTGAGGTCGCTTCCAGTTTTCTGTGGAAAATGCATACACTGTGAGATACTTTATCCCTAGCTCTCCTGCATGGGTCAGAATTTTTTTTAGAGCCTTAGCTCCTGCTCTGTGCCCCATTGCTCTTGGAAGGCCTCTTTTTTTTGCCCATCTCCCATTTCCATCCATTATTATAGCTATATGATTTGGCATTTTTTTTTCCGAACCTGACACAAAATTACCGCCTTTTTTTTTAAATTACATTACATTCTATCATATTTAGAGGCTTTTTTCCACAGGCAATGGCCCTTGATAAATACAAGACATCAGGTCCTGTATCTGCTTTATAATTAATTTTTTAAAAAATTTCCCCTGCTAAAATTTTCCTAAAACAGTATCACCAATATGAAACTTCCAGTTAATTAATCTATAATAAAATTAAAATAGAAGTCCGGCTTTACAGGCTAGACTTCTAATTATTCTCAAACTCAATATCCCTTTGGAAAAAACCATTTACTTTTATACAGTAGTTATCTCTTTTTCCTTCTTTTTAAGTAACTCGTCCACAAGCTTGATGTGATCATCAGTTATTTTCTGAGTATCATCTTCAAATGATTTTAACTCATCCTGAGTTATGTCTCCATCCTTCTCTAATCTTCTGAGATGGTTATTAGCATCTTTTCTTACGTTTCTTATGGCAATCTTACCATTTTCAGCTTCTGTTTTTGCCAGTTTTACATACTCTTTTCTTCTCTCAGCGGTTAATTCAGGTATTTGAAGCCTTATTACTTTACCGTCGTTATTAGGAGTAAGTCCTAGATTTGACAGCATGATTGTTTTCTCTATCTTTTGGATTATGGATTTATCCCAAGGATCAATCACTAAAAGTCTGGCTTCTGGAGCCGCTACATTAGCCACCTGATTTAAAGGCACCTCAGATCCATACTGTTCTACTTTTATTCCGTCTAGCATTGATACGTTTGCTCTTCCTGCTCTGATTGAAGCAAACTTATGCTTTGTAGATTCAATAGCCTTATCCATTTTTTCTCTACAGTCGTTCATGATTTCTTGTGCAGACATTTATTACCTCCCATATAATATCAATTATTTATTTTCAAATTATTTTACAGATATTTATCCCTCTATTACTGTTGTTCCTATCTCTTCACCAGTTATAACTCTTCTTATATTTCCTTCTAATAAGGAATTAAATACAATAATTGGAAGATTATTTTCTCTGCAAAGTGATATTGCAGTGGCATCCATTACCTTAAGATCTTTATTTAAAACCTCTGTATAAGTAACAGTTTCATACTTCTTGGCATCACTATGCTTCACAGGATCTTTATCATAGATTCCGTCCACTTTTGTTGCTTTTATGACAACATCGGCATTGATTTCTATAGCTCTTAGGGCTGCTGCCGTATCTGTTGTAAAGTAAGGATTTCCAGTTCCAGCTCCAAATATCACAACTCTTCCCTTTTCCAGGTGTCTTTGGGCTTTTCTTTTTATGAAAGGCTCTGCAATTTTAGGCATCTCTATTGCCGTTTGCACCCTCGTTTGTACACCTATTTTTTCAATGGAGTTTTGAAGTGCCAAAGAGTTTATTACAGTGGCGAGCATTCCCATATGGTCTCCTGTCACTCTGTCTACACCTTGTTCTGCACCTGACAGTCCTCTGAAAATGTTTCCTCCACCGATTACAATAGCCACTTCCACTCCGAGGTCCACGACTTCTTTTATCTGTCTTGCATAAGATCCTATTACTTCTGAAGAAATTCCAAACTCCTGGTCTCCCATCAACGCTTCTCCACTAAGCTTTAAGAGAACTCTCTCATATATAGGTTTCATCTGTTAACCTCCCAGTTATTTTAAAAAAAGGGGATGCAGCAGCATCCCCTATAATTTTTAAATATTATCCGTTAATTTGAGCTGCAACTTCTGCTGCGAAATCAGATTCATCTTTCTCGATTCCCTCTCCTACTTTCATTCTCTTGAATGAAAGTACAGAGATATCTCCTGCAAATTTCTCAACAGTTTCTTTATTTTCTGCTCTTACATATATTTGATTAACTAGACAGTTTTCCTCGTAGAACTTGTTCATTTTACCTATAAGGATTTTCTCTATAATTTGAGCTGGTTTTCCTTCAGCCTCAAGTTGCTTTCTAGCGATCTCTTTTTCTCTCTCAAGGTCATCGGCAGTTACTTCAGATGAATTTAAGTGTTTTGGATCAAGTGCAGCTACGTGCATAGCTATTCCCTTAGCCTTTTCTTTGTTTGTATCTGTAGCCTCTCCAGACATCTCTACAATTACTGCTAATTTTCCACCTAAGTGGCTGTATGTAGCAACAAATCCATCAGTAGTAACCTTTTCGATTCTTCTAAGGTTCATGTTTTCACCAATTTTAGCGATTAATTCAGTTATTAAAGTTTCTACAGTTTTTCCATCTATTTCTACTGCTTTAAGCTCTTCTACTGTACTCACATCACTGTTAAGAGAGATCTCTACAAGTTTCTTTCCAAAGTTTATGAAAGCTTCGTTTTTAGCAACGAAGTCAGTCTCTGAATTGAATTCTATCAATACAGCAGTTTTGTTGTCAGATGAAACACCGTCAAAAACGAGTCCTTCTGCTGCTGTTCTTCCTGATTTTTTAGCTGCTTTAGCCATACCTTTTTCTCTTAGGTAGTCGATAGCTGCTTCCATGTTTCCATCTTTTTCTGTAAGTGCTTTCTTACAATCCATCATTCCAGCACCAGTTTTTTCTCTTAGCTCTTTTACCATCTTAGCTGTGATAACTGCCATTTAATTTTCCTCCCTAGTGAGTTTTTATTTCTTTTTGATTATATAAATCAATACAAGAATTGAGTACCGATTTCAAGTACTCAATCCGTTATTTTATATATCGAGTCAGCTATTACTCAGCTGATCCTTCTTCTATTACTGTTTTCTCTGCAGCTTTTGCTCTTTCAGCTTCAGCTCCTTGGTTCCCTTCGATAACTGCATTTGCAACGATTGTAGACATTAGTTTTACAGATCTGATTGCATCGTCATTTGCTGGGATAGGGTATGTGATTGGATCAGGGTCCACATTTGAGTCAACCATAGCGACTACAGGTATTCCTAGCTTAACTGCTTCTGTAATTGCAAGTGCTTCTTTCTTTACATCAACTACAAATATAGCTGCTGGAAGATTTTTCATGTTCTTGATTCCAGAAAGGTTCTTAGAAAGTTTAGCCAGCTCTTTTCTTAATTGAGCAGCTTCTTTTTTAGTATAAGAATCGTCTAAAGTTCCGTCCTTATCCATGGTTTCAAGCATTTTAAGTCTCTCTATTCTAGCTTTGATAGTTTCAAAGTTAGTAAGCATCCCACCTAGCCATCTGTTATTGATATAGTACATTCCAGCTCTTTCAGCCTGCTCTCTGATAGAATCTTGAGCTTGCTTTTTTGTTCCTACGAAAAGTACTGATCCACCGTCAGCAGCTATTCCTCTTATTACTGAATAAGCCTGTTCGATTTTTTTAAGTGATTTGTGTAGATCGATTACGTGGATTCCGTTTCTCTCTGTAAAGATGTACTTAGCCATCTTAGGGTTCCATCTTTTTGCTTGGTGACCGAAGTGTACTCCAGCCTCAAGCAGTTGCTTCATAGTTACTACTGCCATTTTTTTCCTCCTAGATAATTTGGTTTTTTCTTCCACTGGCCTCAAAACTAGGAGATCTGCTTTTGCAGACACCATCCCTAGAAATAACCAGTGTGTGTATTTAAACAACGCTTCAGTATACCATCAACCATCTCTTTTGTCAATGATTCCAATTAATTTTGAAGTTAATTTTAGGTGGAATTATTAATAAATTTGAATTTTCTAGATATTTGTAATATCCTATATAAAACTACAATAATTGTAATAAATAAAAAAATGATTTTTTGTCTGCTTTTCAAGGAGGGATATATGAATAAAGCACTTTTGATTGTTGACGTTCAAAATGATTTTTGTGAAGGAGGAAGTTTAGAGGTAAAGAATTCTTCAAATATTATTCCTGTTATAAATAAATTGATCGATAAATTTAAACAACGGTCATATCCCGTTATAGCTACAAAAGACTGGCACCCTTCCAATCACAGGAGCTTTGCCTCAGTTTCAGGAGGTAAAATCGGTGAATTGGGAGTGTTAAATGGAATTCCCCAGATATGGTGGCCTGATCACTGTATCCAGGGAACTCCAGGTGCAGAACTTCATCCTGATTTAAAACCTGTGGACACCATTATACATAAGGGGTCTGATCCTGAAGTTGATTCTTACAGTGGCTTTTTCAGTGCTTCAGGACAGCCTACCAATTTAGAAGATCTTCTTAAAAAACAAGAAATTGATACACTCTACATAGTGGGATTGGCTACAGACTATTGCGTTAAATTCACGGTTTTAGATGCTTTGTCATTGGGATATAAAGTTTTTGTCGTAAAGGATGGCTGCCAGGGAGTAAACCTAAACTCAGAAGATTCTGAACTTGCCCTTTCTAAAATGAAGAAAAAGGGAGCTGTTATTCTTCCCAGCACGAAACTGGAAATTTAAAGAAAAAAAATCCGGGCTAAAAATCCCCGGATTTTAAAATATTTTTATTATCTATTTTTTCTTTTGAAAAAATGAGGTGAATCTCCCCATTCTCCATAAGCTATTTCATCCCCTACAGATTTTACTCTTCCAGCTAGACACCCTTTACATTGCTCTGCTGTGTCATCAATGCATGGCTTGTCATTATATAGTTGGTACTTTGCCCTGTACTCATCTTTTGTGGTTATTGGCATCAGAACATTTGCCCCAGCCTTTAAGCCTTTTTCCCTCCCTAAGGGATCTAAACCTTGGAGTGCCGTTGTAGCGGCTATATTTATGTCTTTTAAGTATATTCTAGAAAGAGCTATCATTTTTAGTCCCAGAGAGACTCGTTTCTCTTTGGGCATGACCATTTCTCTATACTCTTCTCCCATGGGAGTTTCATCAGAAATTATATAAGGTCCCATCCCTATCATATCTATATCCATCTTTTCATAGAAAAGTATATCCTCTACCAGGTCTTCATTGCTCTGCCCGGGAAGTCCTATCATTACCCCCGTACCAACTTGAAACCCGATACCACGTAATTCCTTTAGACATATGATTCTATTTTCAAAATTGTGTTTGCCATCTTGAGGATGGATTTTTTTATACAATTCTTCACTGCTTGTTTCAACTCTCAATAAATATCTGTGTGCCCCGGCATCAAACCATCTTTTATAAGTTTCTCTGCTCTGCTCTCCCAAGGAAAGGGTTATTCCAAGTTTTCCTCCTGAAAGTTTTTTTATATCCCTTATTACCTCTTCTACAAATATCGTGAACTCTTCATCTTGTCTTTCTCCAGACTGAAGGACCAGTGAACCATAGTCATTTTCATATATCCACTTGGCGCTTTCTAATATATCTTTTTTATTCATAAAAAAACGCTCTACATTGTTGCTGCTTCTTCTTATCCCACAGTAGTTACAGTCTTTTATGCAGTTATTGCTAAACTCTATAAGTCCTCTATAAAAAACCTTTTTCCCGACCTCTTTTTCTTTAATTTCATAAGCCTTTTCATATATAAGATTAAGGTCCTTAGGATCCTCTATATTCATTAGATACAAAAGATCTTCCCTAGTGAGTTTTTCTTTATTTAAAATCTCAGCAGTTTTCATACTTCCTCCATATCTTTCGTTCATTTAGTTTATTATATCACAATCTTTTTAATTTTTGACCAGTTTTATAAATAATTTCTCTCTGTCGAATCCCATATAAATCAAAAAAGAGAGACATAAGTCTCTCCTTTGAAGCAATATTATACTAATTCAATAATTGCCATCTCTGCTGAATCGCCTCTTCTTACAGTAGTTCTAATGATTCTAGTATATCCACCGTTTCTTTCAGTGTATTTTGGTCCAAGTTCAGCAAATAATTTTGCTACAACAACGTCATCTCTTAAGAAAGCAAAAGCTCTTCTTCTAGCAGAAAGGTCTCCTTTTTTACCAAGAGTTACCATTCTCTCAGCAAACTTTCTCAGTTCTTTAGCTCTAGTAACTGTAGTTTCTAATCTTTCTTCTCTTAATAAAGATATAGTTAAGTTCATAAGCATAGCTTTTCTATGGTCTGCTCTTCTACCTAACTTTCTATATGATTTATTATGGTTCATTACTCAGCAATCCTCCTTATCCTTAATTATTCAGAAGATCCATTCTGCGATAAATCGAATCCTAATTCCTTCATTTTATCGAGAATCTCATCTAGAGATTTTCTTCCAAGGTTCTTAATTTTTAGAAGTTCATTAAGAGATAGTATAGCTAGTTGCCCTACTTCCTCGATACCAGCTTTCTTTAGGCAGTTGAATGATCTTACTGTTAAGTCAAGCTCTTCTATCTTTAAGTTAAGAACATCTTCATCTGTAGAAGAATCTACCTCTTCTACTTCCTCTTCCTCTAGATCTCCTCTTAAATTCTCCATTCCGTTTCCTATATCCAAGAATGGATCAAAGTGTAATCTCAGAAGTTCTACTGCATAAGAGATAGCATCTCTTATGACAATACTTCCATCAGTTTCAACATTTAGAGTAAGCTTGTCGAAATCAGTCATTCTTCCAACCATAGTATCTTCTATGCTGTAAGAAACTCTTTTTATCGGAGTGTATATCGCATCTATAGTTATATAATCTACAGACCAGTCTTTTCTCTCGATATCCTCTGCAACAACAAAACCTTCACCTGTATCCACAAGAAATTCCATGTTTATCTCTTTTTCTGTAGTTATAGTGCAGATAACCTGGTCTGGATTTATGATTTCCAACTCAGAATCAGGATTAATATCTGCTGCTGTAACTATTTTTGGTCCTTGAACAGAAAGAGTCATTCTTTTTTCACCAGAAGTTTCAGTTTTTACAATTACCTCTTTTATATTAAGTATTATATCGGTAACAGCTTCTTTTACTCCCTCTATGATAGAGAATTCATTTAATACTCCGTCTATTCTTATACCTTTTATAGCTGCTCCTGGAATTGAAGATAGCAATACTCTTCTCAGGGCATTTCCAATCGTATGTCCATAACCTCTATATAGTGGCTCAACAATGTAGTGAGCCTTAAAGTCATTCTCTTTAACCTCGGAAATATTGATGTTTCTTGAATGTTTCTCAATTTTTAACATTTAATCAACTCCTATATAAAGGATTTATTATCTAGAGTAGAACTCAACGATCAAAGCTTCGTTTAATTCAAAATCTAAGTCGTCCTTTGTAGGGTTTTGTAATACTTTCCCTGTAAAACTAGCTTTATCTACTTCTAACCAAGATGGAGCATTTGAGGCTTCTACAGCACTCTTGATTATCTCAACATTTTTAGAGTTTTCG
The DNA here is from genome assembly GCF_963668515.1 of uncultured Ilyobacter sp. Classification (NCBI taxonomy): domain Bacteria; kingdom Fusobacteriati; phylum Fusobacteriota; class Fusobacteriia; order Fusobacteriales; family Fusobacteriaceae; genus Ilyobacter; species uncultured Ilyobacter sp. The sequence continues at coordinate 423,021 of NZ_OY764865.1, forward strand.
ATTACAGATACAACGTCTCCAACTTTTACTCTGTAAGATGCGATGTTTACTTTTCTTCCATTTACAGCGATATGTCCGTGAGAAACTACTTGTCTAGCCTGTCTTCTAGTCTTGGCAATACCAAGTCTATAAACTACATTGTCAAGTCTTCTTTCAAGGTACTGTATCAGGTTGAGTCCTGTAACCCCATCTCTTCTGTTTGCTTCAGCATATAGTTTTCTGAACTGCTTTTCCATTACACTATATATGAATTTTGCTTTCTGTTTTTCTTTCAACTGAATAGCATACTCAGTTGGTTTTCTATTTGCATTTGGTCTAGGTCCTCTCTTAGAAGATTTGTTTACTCCTAAAACAACTGGATCTATACCAAGAGCTCTACATTTCTTTAAAACGGGCTGTCTATTTCTTGCCATTTCTCTAATATTCCTCCTTTATAAAATTCTACACAAAAATGAGCTTCTACCTTTCACGATGCTTAGATAAGTAGAGAAACTACACTCTTCTTCTTTTAGGTGGTCTGCAACCGTTGTGTGGAACTGGAGTTACGTCAGAAATTTTAGTAACCTCTAATCCCGCAGCCTGCATTGATCTTATACAAGCTTCTCTTCCTGAACCAGGACCTTTCGTTTTTACTTCGACTTTTTTCATTCCATTTTCAATAGCTACATTTGCAGCTTGCTCTGCTGCAATTTGTGCAGCAAATGGAGTTGATTTTTTAGTCCCTTTAAATCCTGATGTTCCACCTGATTTCCAAGTAATTACTTTTCCTTCAGTGTCAGTAATGGTAACAATAGTATTGTTGAAGTTTGAGTGTATATGAGCTATTCCGTTAGGAATATTTTTTAATTTTTTCTTGATTTTAGCTACTCTTTTCTTAGCCAAGTTAAGCTACCTCCTTACTATTAAACTGTCTATCTGAATACAATCCACATTTACTATCTCTTGATAGGTTTCTTTGGACCTTTTACTGTTCTAGCATTTGTCTTTGATTTTTGTCCTCTTACTGGGAGGTTCATCTTATGTCTAAGACCTCTATAGCACCTGATGTCCATAAGTCTTTTTACTGAAAGTCTTACGTCCTTTCTAAGGTCCCCTTCTACTTTTACTGTGTCAATTATAGCTCTTACTTTGTTTAACTCTTCCTCAGTCAAATCTTTTACTCTAGTATTGAAATCTACTCCAGCTTCTTTCAAAACTTTCTGAGAAGTTGATTTTCCGATTCCATAAATATAAGTTAAAGCTATCTCGATTCTTTTGTTTCTAGGAATGTCTACTCCTGCTATTCTAGCCAACGTTTCTTCCTCCTATTCCGAAAATTTATATATTTGTTGATATAACAACCAACTAAACACTTTCTTCGGCATGCCCTGATCAGATCAGGTCGTGGCCCTACGGCTCAACATGCCTTTACAGTACCTGATATCAGTACTATAATAACTTAAAAATAAATTTTTGATCAAACGGCAAATTATCCTTGAACTTGTTTATGTTTTGGATTTTCGCAGATACATCTGATTTTCCCATGTCTTTTGATAACTTTGCATTTTTCACAAATTTTCTTTATAGATGCTCTTACTTTCATTTCTTTCCCCCTTCCACATCCTGATTATGACTTCTTCCTGTATACTATTCTACCTCTTGATAAATCGTAAGGTGAGATTTGTACTGTTACTTTGTCTCCAGGTAAGATTTTTATATAGTGCATTCTCATCTTCCCAGAGATGTGACCTAGAATTACATGGCCGTTTTCTAACTCTATCTTAAACATAGCGTTTGGAAGAGATTCTAGAACCGTACCCTCTAATTCAATGACATCTTTTTTTGACATAATTCCTCCTACTAGACAGAATTTCATATTATTCTAACACTTTCACTATAAAAAGTCTAGTCTTTTTTGTTTTTTTTGACTAGTCCAATTGACTCAAAATCACTGGTTTTCCTTCGATTATAGCAACAGAGTGTTCAAAGTGAGCTGACCTTTTTCCATCTTTGGTTACGGCTGTCCATCCGTCACCTAGAATATTCACTTTATAAGAACCGCAGTTGACCATCGGCTCAATCGCCAGCACCATTCCATTTTCTATTTTTAAACCTCTGCCTTTTCTTCCAAAGTTCGGAATAGCGGGGTCCTCGTGCATGGATTTTCCGATTCCATGTCCGCAAAAATCCCTCACAACAGAAAAACCGTTAGATTCTACAAATTTCTGTATGGCGTTGCCTATGTCTCCGAGTCTGTTCCCTGCCACTGCCATCTCTATACCTATTTCTCTGGATTTTTTCGTGACTTCAAGCAATCTCTTGGACTCTTCATCTATCTCACCTACAGGAAAAGTTATTGCCGAGTCTCCATAAAATCCATTTAATTCTGTAACAACGTCTATACTTACAATATCTCCGTCCATTAAAATCTTCTCTGCACGTGGTATTCCGTGTACCACTTCTTCATTTACTGATATACAAGATCCTGCAGGGTATGGATTTTCAGGTCCACCCACCCCCATACTAGCAGGAAAAGCACCCTGAGATCTTATATAATCATCTATGATTTGATTTATCTCTAGTGTAGAAATCCCGGCCTTTATATATTTTGGCAAAATCTCTTCATATAGACGGGCTATTATCTGATTGGCTTCTTTTATCTTTTTTATTTCATCTATAGTTTTATAAACAATCATATTTCAATCCTTTCAATTCTAAAGGAATTACCCAAGGATAGAAACTATATCCTTAGTTACCTCAGCTACATCCTTTGTCCCGTCAAGTTCTGCAAGGACACCTTTCTCCTTGTAGAAGTCAAAAAGAGGAGCTGTTTGTGAGTGATATTCTTCCAGTCTTCTTTCCACTGTCTCTGCAGTATCATCTTTTCTAGTTATAAGTTCTCCACCGCAGAAGTCACATTTCCCTTCAACTTTAGAAGGGTTAAATTCCACATGGAAGGATGCACCACAGCTTTTACATACCCTTCTACCTGTTATTCTTCCCACTATCATCTCGTCAGGTACATTTAACGATATTACCTTATCTAGAGATATGCTCATCTCTTTCATAAGTTCTTCCAGGGCTTCTGCCTGGGCAAGAGTTCTAGGAAATCCGTCAAGAATAAATCCTTTTTTACAGTCTTCTTTTGCAAGTCTGTCTCTTATTATTCCTATTATTGTTGAATCTGGAACAAGTTTTCCCTCATCCATGTATTTTTTAGCTTCTAGTCCCATTTTTGTTCCCTCTGCAATTGCAGATCTCAGTATATCTCCAGTGGAAATTTGAGGGATTCCGTATTTTTCGATTAAAAATTTAGCCTGGGTCCCTTTCCCTGCTCCTGGAGCACCAAATAACATAATGTTCATTCAGACACTCATCTCCTCTTCTTTTTTTTACACAGTTGTTATTATACTATAATTTCCTTTAAAATGCACTTTTTTTAAAGCTTTTATGGGAAATACTACTTTTTTTTTCCATAATTATTTTAAAGAGCTAATTTTTCAAATTTAAAACCTGATACTGTATAAAAAAAGACACGGAACAAACCGTGCCAGTAGTTTTATAAAAACCCTTTATATTCCTTCATTACAAGGTGAGCATTTATCTGTTGTACAGTATCAAGTGCAACTCCAACAACTATTATGATACCAGTTCCTCCGAAAAATACAGGAAGTCCCATTGAACTGAATATAGCTATAGGCAGTACTGACACCAACGCAAGAAATGCTGCTCCTCCCCAGGTAATCTTTGTGACAACATTTTCCAAATATACAACTGTCTCTTCTCCAGGTCTTATCCCTGGGATAGTTCCTCCGCCCTGTTTCAAGTTGTCTGCAACTTTCTCAGGATCAAACATGATGGCCGTATAGAAAAATGAGAAAAACATAATCAAAGCTGCATAAGTTACTAAGTAAACAGGATGAGTTTGAGTAAATAGTCTTCCTAACATTATTCTTCCAGGCATATCTGCTGGCAACGAACTTACTATAAGAGATGGAATCATCATAAGTACCGAAGCAAAGATTACCGGCATTACACCAGCAGTGTTGAGTTTTAATGGAAGGTAAGTGCTTTGAGCCACTCCGCCTTTACCGCTAAATCCTCTTCCCACATAGTGAATAGGTATTTTTCTCTGTCCCAGTTGAAATACTACTATTCCAGCAACAGTCAAAACTGCAAAAGCTGCTACTATCACAAGAATCGGAATAAGGAACTTACTACCTTTCATGTTTTGTACTGTTTGTACAACCGTTGATGGCATTCTAGATATTACATTTAAGAATATCAGAAGTGAGATCCCGTTTCCTACACCCTTTAGAGATATCTGTTCTCCCACCCACATAAGAAACACAGTTCCCGCTGTAAGTGTTGTGACAGTTGTTGTTACAAATCCAAACCCTGGAGTTGTAACAAGGCCCGCAGACTGAAGCCACATACATACACCAAATCCCTGTATCATTGCAACCACAATGGTCAGATATCTGGTCCACTGAGTGACCTTGTTTCTTCCGGATTCGCCTTCTTTTTGAATCTCCTCGAGCTTAGGAATAATAACTGCCAGTAAACTCACCACGATGGATGCATTGATGTAAGGCATTACTCCAAGCGCAAAAATGGAGACTCTTTGAAAGGCTCCTCCTGAAAACATATTTATATAGCCAAGAAGGTCATTCTGAGCTGTCATTGATGCTAACCTGTCAATGTCCACGCCAGGAGCAGGGATATGTGTCCCTACTCTGGCGATCAAGAACATCAACAGAGTGAAGATAATCTTTTGTTTCAGCTCAGGTATTTTGCCTATGGCATTTACCTTTTCATTGAATCTTTCTAACAAAGTCAAAACTCTTCACCCCGCCTTTTTACTAAAACCCATAACTATGGTGAATTTTTATTACTTGTTGTTTCCAGCGATGTCAGCAAAAGTCTTAACTTCTATGATTTCTACTACTCCACCTTGAGCTTCGATGGCTTCTTTGGCAGTTGCAGAAATTTTATGAGCTTTTACCGTAAGCTTTTTCTCTAAAGATCCTTTTCCAAGAACTTTTAGACCAGCCATCATTTTTTTAACAATTCCAGCTTCTCTTAAAGCTTCTGGAGTCACTACAGATCCTTCTTCAAATCTGTTTAAAGTATCAAGATTAACAACTGCATAATCTTTTCTGAAAAGTGAGTTAGAGAATCCTCTCTTAGGCACTCTTCTGATTAAAGGCATTTGTCCACCTTCAAATCCAGGATGAACATAAGAACCTGATCTTGACTTTTGTCCGTTATGTCCTTTACCTCCAGTTTTACCAGTACCAGAAGACTCTCCTCTTCCGATTCTTTTTCTGTCTTTCCTAGGTACAGAAGGCTTTAATTCGTTTAATTTCATTCTTTTGTTACACCTCCTCTACATTGAGTAGGTAAGATACTAAATGAACTTTCCCTACGATATCAGGTGTTGCTTCTAGTTCTACAACGTTATTTATCTTCTTAAGCCCTAGCGACTTTACAGTTGCTATATGGTTAGGCTTTCTTCCGATCATGCTTTTTACAAGCTTAATTCTAAGCTTTGCCATTATACTTACCTCCTAGCTTAAGATATCCTTTACTTCTTTACCTCTTAAAGTAGCGATTTGCTCAGCTGTTCTAAGCTCTCTTAAACCTTCTATAGTCGCTCTTGCAACATTTCCCTTAGTTCTAGATCCTCTGATCTTTGTAAGGATGTTGTGTAGACCTGCCAACTCTAGAATTTCTCTACAAGCAGAACCTGCTATTACTCCTGTACCTTCATGAGCTGGAGCCATCCAGATTGAAGTAGCTCCCCATTTTCCAATGATTTCATGAGGAATAGTAGTTCCTTTAAGAGATACTGTGATCATATTTCTTTTTGCAGCAGCTATAGCCTTCTTGATTGCATCAGGTACGCCGTTAGCTTTTCCTAGTCCTATACCTACTTTACCCTTCTCATCTCCAACCGCAGCCAGAACTGAGAAAGATATAGTTCTTCCACCTTTTGTGGTTTTAGAAACTCTAGATATAGTTAGTATCTTTTCTTCAAATTGTTTTTCTTCTCTATTTACAAACTTAGACAAGTGATATCCTCCTCTCTACAAGAATTAGAATTTCAGACCTGCTTCTCTTGCAGCTTCAGCAAGAGCAGCAATCCTTCCTGTGTATACATATCCAGATCTGTCAAATACAATGTTAGTTATTCCTTTAGCCGTAGCTCTCTCAGCAATAGCTTTCCCTACTAACACAGCAGATTCAACATTTCCTCCGTGTTTAACATCTGATTTGATCTCTTTATCGATTGTTGATGCGGCTACTAGTGTAGCTCCATTAACGTCATCGATAAGTTGAGCAAAGATGTTATCGTTAGATCTATATACAGAAAGTCTTGGTCTCTCAGCTGTACCAGAAATTTTACTTCTGATAGATAATTGTTTTCTTTTTCTTACAGCTTGTCTGTCAACCTTTTTAAACAACTGACTTACCTCCTTTTTGTCAAGCTACCTTACGATTTTTTTCCTTCTTTTCTTCTAACAACCTCGTCCGAGTACTTAACACCTTTTCCTTTATACGGCTCAGGAGCTCTCTTTGATCTGATCTCAGAAGCAATCTGTCCGACTACCTGTTTTTCAATCCCGTCTATATGAATAACTGTATTTTTTTCTACAGTGAATGTTATCCCTTCAACTTCGTTGATAAGAACTGGGTGAGAGTATCCTAAAGATAACTCTAGTCCTTTTCCCTTTGCTGCTGCTCTGTAACCTACACCTACTAGGTTAAGAGTTTTTCTGAAGCCTTGGCTTACTCCTAATACCATGTTATTGATAAGGGCTCTTGTAGTCCCGTGGAGTGCTCTCATTTGTGGAAGATCGTTAGGTCTTACCACAACAACTTCATTGTTTTCAATGTTTATAGTTAATTCTTTTGAAAATTCATTAGTTAAAGTCCCTTTTGGTCCTTTTACAGCAACTTGATTGTCTTCGTTAACTGTAATCTCAACACCAGCAGGCACTAAAATAGGTTTTCTACCTACTCTTGACATTTATTGTGCACCTCCTATGCTTATATTACCAAACGAATGCAAGTACTTCTCCACCTAAGTTTTCTCTTCTAGCGACTTTATCAGTGATAATTCCTTTAGAAGTAGAAACTATGGCGATTCCTAAACCAGACAATACTCTTGGCATTTCTTCTACAGAAGAGTAAACTCTTCTTCCAGGCTTAGAAATTCTCTTAATTCCTTTAATAATTCTTTCTTTTCCAGAATATCTAAGATATACTCTGATATTCTTTTTATTTCCATCAGTTATTACTTTAAAGTTAGAAATATATCCTTCTTCTTTAAGAATCTCAGCGATTCTTTCTTTTGCATTCGAGTGAGGAACATCTGCCTTTTCATGCATTACTGCATTGGCATTTCTTACTCTTGTTAACATATCAGCGATTGGATCTGTTAAATACATCTACGAAAATCCTCCTTCCTATCAATTACCAAGATGACTTTTTAATACCAGGGATTAAACCAGCACCGGCTAATTGTCTAAATTTTACCCTCGAGATTCCAAATTCTCTCATGTACCCTCTTGGTCTACCGTCTAATTGACATCTGTTTCTTTTTCTAACAGGTGACGCATTTTTTGGTAATTTATTAAGCTCAAATGCAGCTTCCATATCACCGTCATTTACTCTTTTTTTCAATTCTGCTCTTTTAGCAGCGTATTTATCGCAAAGTTCGGCTCTCTTGACGTCTCTAGCGATCATTGACTTTTTGGCCATTTACTTTAACCTCCTCACTAATTACTTTTTAAAAGGCATTCCGAAAGCCTTAAGTAATGCTCTTCCTTCTTCATCCGATTTGGAAGAAGAAACGATAGTGATAGACATTCCAAGTAGTTTATCAACTTTATCATAATCGATTTCAGGGAAAACTAATTGGTCTCTAAGACCTATAGAATAGTTTCCTCTTCCGTCAAAAGCATTTGCAGAAACTCCTTCGAAATCTCTAACCCTTGGAAGCACTACGTTTACTAATCTATCTAAAAAGTCGTACATTCTTTCTTTTCTTAGAGTAACTTTTACACCGATAGGCATATCTTCTCTAAGTTTGAATCCTGCTTCAGACTTTCTAGCTTTTCTAACTATTGGCTTCTGTCCAGAAATAATTGTAAGATCACTTAGGGCTGCATCGATAAGCTTTGAGTTTTGAGTAGCTTCGCCTACACCCATGTTAACTACGATTTTTTCTAGCTTAGGGCATTCCATTACATTTTTAAGTTCTAACTCTTTCATAAGAGTAGTAACTATTTCTTCATTGTAAAACTTATGATATCTAGAAACGTATTTAGACACTTACGTTATCCTCCCTTCTTATAAAACTTCTCCTGATACTTTTGAGTATCTTACTTTTTTCCCATCCACAAATTTAAATCCAGTTTTTGTAGGTTTTCCAGCTTTCTCATCAAATAGCATAACTTTTGATGAGAAAATGGGAGCTGGTTTAGTTACAACTCCACCTTGTGGGTTCATTGGAGTTGGCTTCATATGCTTAGTTACTACATTTATTCCCTCTACTACAACTTTACCTTTTTTAGTAAAAACTTGTAGTACTTTTCCAGTCTTACCTTTATCTTTTCCTGAAATCACATAAACTGTGTCTCCAGTCTTAACGTGCATTTTATTAGGTACGAATTTTATTTTAGGTCTAGCCACGATTGATAGCCTCCTCTCTGATTATAATACTTCTGGTGCAAGGGAAACTATTTTCATAAAGTTTTTAGCTCTTAGCTCTCTTGCAACTGGGCCAAAGATTCTTGTAGCTCTTGCTTCTAAGTTGTTGTTTAATACAACTGCAGCATTATCATCAAATTTGATGTAAGAACCATCTTCTCTTCTTAATTCTTTTCTTGTTCTAACTATTACAGCTTTTACTACATCTCCTTTTTTAACGTTTCCGCCAGGTGATGCCTCTTTAACTGATGCCACAACAATGTCACCGATTTTACCAAATCTTCTTCTAGAACCACCTAGTACTCTGATTACCATTATTTTCTTAGCACCAGAATTATCAGCAACATTAAGGATAGTTTGTTGTTGTACCATTAAAATATCCTCCTCTCACAATAATTGGGATTATTTAGCTTTTTCTATAATCTCAACTAGTCTCCATCTCTTATCTTTAGATAATGGCCTAGTTTCCATAATTTTTACTTTATCACCAGTTTTAGCTACATTATTTTCATCGTGAGCTTTGAACTTGTTTGATGATTTCATTCTCTTCTTATAGATCGGGTGTAATTTCATTGATTCTTCTAAAACAACGATGGTTTTGTCCATCTTGTCAGAAACAACAATACCTTCTCTAACTTTTCTATCGTTTCTCAAAATTCTAACCTCCTTCTTAGGACTTATCTATACAATGAGATTATCTTTCGTTTAAGTCAGTTTTAATTCTTGCAATGTCTCTTCTAACTTGTCTGATTTTAGCAGTGTTAGTAAGTTGACCTAATGAAAGTTGGAACTTCAGGTTGAAAAGTTCTTCCTTAAGCTCTTTGCATTTAACAACTAAGTCTTCAGTTGATATCTCTTTTATCTCTTTAGCTCTCATTAGTTTCACCACCATTCTCTCTTTTTACAATTTTACATCTGATAGGTAGTTTCATCGTAGCTTTTCTTAGTGCTTCTAGAGCTCTTTCTTCAGTTACTCCTGAAACCTCAAACATAATCCTTCCAGGTTTCACAACTGCTACCCAACCTTCAACGTTTCCTTTACCTTTACCCATCCTTACCCCTGCAGGTCTTGCAGTAATTGGCTTGTCAGGGAATATCCTGATGTAAGTAGTACCCTCTCTTTTGAAAGTTCTGTTTATAGCTACTCTACAAGATTCAATTTGTCTATTAGTAATCCAATGAGGCTCCATTGCCATTAGTCCAAAATCTCCAAAAGCAACAGTATTACCTTTTTGTGCTTTACCTTTCATTCTACCTCTAAACATTTTTCTGTGTTTAGTTCTTTTAGGCATTAACATGGTTACTTGTCGCCTCCTTCCTTCTTACTTGGAAGAACTTCTCCATGGAAGATCCAAACTTTAATTCCAAGCGCTCCGTAAGTTGTTTGTGCTGTCGCTGTCGCGTAGTCGATGTCGGCTCTTAATGTGTGTAGAGGTACTTTTCCTTCTACTACCCATTCGCTTCTAGCTATCTCAGCACCATTAAGTCTTCCAGAAGCCATTATTTTTATACCTTTAGCTCCTGCTCTCATAGCTCTCATTACAGCTTGATTGATCGCTCTTTTATAAGCAACCCTTCTCTCAATTCCAGTTGCGATGTTCTCAGCAACAAGAACTGCATCTGTATTGAAGCCTTTCTCTTCTTGTACTTTTATTGTAAGTTTCTTTCCAGTCAGTTTTTCTAACTTTCTCTTAAGAGACTCTATTTCAGCACCTTTTCTTCCGATCACTATACCTGCTTTTGCTGTATGAATAAAAACAACCACGTGTGAAGGTGAAGTTCTTTCTATTCTGATCTTAGAAATCCCTGCGTGATAATAAGTCTTCTTAATAACTTCTCTGATAGTTATATCTTCATGGAAGTACTTAGCATATTCTTTTTTATCTGCATACCAGTTAGAGTCCCAAGTTCTTGTTATTCCAAGTCTTAACCCTCTAGGATCTACCTTTTGTCCCACAGTCTTACCTCCTTAAACTACTTTTCAGATACTGCTACTACAATATGTGCTGTAGGTTTTCTGATGATATCAGCTCTTCCCATAGCTCTTGGCATGATTCTTTTAAGAACCGGGCCTTGATTTACCATTATTGTAGATACAACTAATTTTTCTTCATCCATATCAAAGTTATTAGTCGCATTAGCAATTGCTGATGCCAATGTTTTTTTGATAACCGTCGCAGCTTTTTTGTTTGCGAACTGTAATATGTCTAACGCTTCTAAAGCTGATTTACCTCTCACTAAGTCAGCTACTAGTCTAGCTTTTTGAGGAGATAGTCTTACATATTTGGTCGTTGCTCTAGCTTCCACTAGTCGCACCTCCTTTATCTCTCTAATATATTGATAACTCTAGTTATTTCTTCTTTTTCTTCCTGTCTACACCGTGACCATAGTAAGTTCTTGTCGGAGCAAATTCTCCCATTTTATGTCCTACCATTTGTTCAGTCACGTGTACTGGTATATGTTTTTTTCCGTTATATACTCCAAAAGTCAACCCTATGAAGTTAGGAAATATTGTCGATCTTCTTGACCAAGTTTTAATTACTGCTTTTGTATTGTCAGAAGCGGTTGCCTCTTCAACTTTTTTCATTAAGTGGTGGTCACAGAAAGGTCCTTTTTTTAACGATCTTGCCATTACGTGTTAGCCTCCTCTCTCGAAAATTACTTTTGGTTTCTTCTTCTTACGATGAATTTATCCGAAGATTTCTTTCCTCTAGTTTTGTATCCAAGTGTCGGTTTACCCCAAGGAGTAACTGGTCCTTTTCTACCAACAGGTGTTCTTCCTTCTCCACCACCGTGAGGGTGATCAACCGGATTCATTACAGATCCTCTTACATGAGGTCTTCTACCCATGTGTCTGTTTCTACCAGCTTTACCGATGTTAACTAATTGATGCTCAGAGTTCCCTACTTCACCAATAGTAGCCATACACTCTTTGTGGATAAGTCTAACTTCTCCAGAAGGTAGTTCTACATGACAGTACGTTCCTTCTTTCGCCATAAGTCTTGCAGCTGTTCCTGCAGATCTTACTAGCTGTCCGCCTCTTCCAATTTGAAGCTCTATGTTATGGATCTGCGTACCTACAGGCATATCCTTAAGTTTCATAGCATTTCCTGGCTTAACTTCAGCGTTTGAACCAGCCATTACTACGTCACCTTTCTTTAGTCCTTTAGGCGCTAGTATGTATCTCTTTTCTCCATCAGTATAAAATAGTAGAGCTATGTTAGCTGTTCTGTTTGGGTCATACTCAAGAGTTGCTACTCTTGCTGGTATGTCTAGTTTATTTCTTTTGAAATCTATTAACCTGTAAAGTCTTTTGTGTCCTTTTTGTCTATTTCTAGCTGTTCTGTGCCCGTAGTTATCTCTACCATAAGCAGATTTTAAAGGTACAGTTAAAGACTTTTCAGGTCTTACCATGTCTAACTCTTTGTTGACAATTTTAGACATATGTCTTGTACCGTTAGTCATAGCTTTCATTTTTTTGATTGCCATTTCTCTTTAACCTCCGAAAAAAAAATTTTCGATAATTAGACCTATAATTATCTTTAATCCGTTCATCTAAATCCTTAAATTATAGATTAAACATTTTGAAAGTAAGTTATTGTATTACCTTCAGCAAGCTTTACTACAGCTTTTTTCTTAGCCTGTGTGTTGTAAAGTTTTGCTCCGTGTCTTTTCACAACAGATTTAATGTTGAGAGTAGCTACAGATTCAACCTTTACGTTAAAAATTTCTTCCACAGCTTTTTTGATTTGGATTTTATTTGCTTTAGGCGTTACTTCAAAAGTATACCTGTTGAACTCCCTTCTTAGAAGTTCAGTTTTTTCCGTGATGATTGGTTTTTTTACTATGTCATAAACAGTCATTATCCAAGCACCTCCTCAATAGTAGCTAGTGCTTCCTTTGTTATGATTACCTTGTTTTGCTTAAGAAGCCAGTAAACACCAAGTTCATTCGGCTGAAGAACGACCGCATTTTCAAGGTTTCTAGCTGATAGATACAGGTTAAAATCTGCATCATTAGCAAGGTCATTAACAACAAACAGTTGCTTTGTGTTAGCTTCTAAAGCTTTTGTTAGAGCCATTATAGTTTTTGTTTTAGGTGCTTCGATAGCTCCATCTAAAACTACAATACTTCCTTCTGCGACTTTAGCAGATAAAGCTGACTTAAGTGCAACTTTTCTAACTTTTTTGTTAACTTTCTTTTCGAAAGATCTAGGCTGAGGTCCGAATGTAACTCCTCCACCTACCATGTGAGGGGCTCTTGTAGAACCTTGTCTAGCTCTACCCGTACCTTTTTGTTTGAAAGGTTTTCTTCCTCCACCTCTAACCATTGCTCTCGTTTTCGTAGCAGCAGTTCCTTGTCTGGCAGCTGCTAGTTCAGCAGTCAACACTTCGTGAAGTACCGCTTTGTTTGGCTCGATTCCGAACACTGTATCTTTAACTTCAAGAGTTCCAGTTTGATCTCCTGCTAAGTTATATATGTTTAAAACTGCCATCATTATCCTCCTTCCTCAAATCTACTAACCAGTTATTTTTTTATAGCTGGCTTCACTACAATGTAACCGTTCTTCGGTCCAGGAACCGCACCTTTTATTAGTAATAAGTTGTTTTCTACATCAACTTTTACTACTTTTAAGTTCTGAACTGTCACTGCAGTGTTTCCATATCTTCCAGCCATCTTTAGACCTTTCAATACTTTTGAAGGGAACGATGATTGTCCGATAGAACCTCCAAGTCTGTGGTTTCTAGAAACCCCGTGAGTGGCTCTGTTTCCTGAGAAGTTATGTCTTTTCATAACACCTGCAGTACCTTTACCTTTAGAAGTTCCTCTGATATCTACAAACTCAACACCATCTAATGTGTCAACTTTGATTTCTTGTCCTAATTCATATCCTTCTACTGAATCAGCCTTAAGCTCTCTAACAAATCTTAAAGGTTTAACCCCAGCCTTGTTAAAGATACCCATCATTGGTTTAGTAGTGTTTTTTTCTTTCTTTTCGTCAAATCCTAATTGAAGAGCAGTGTACCCGTCTTTTTCCTCAGTTTTTTTCTGAAGAACAAAGTTAGGACCCGCTTCTACAACTGTTACTGGAACAAATTTTCCATTTTCGAAAATTTGAGTCATTCCAATTTTTTTAGCTAAAATTCCTGCCATTCTTTTACCTCCATCAAATAATATATTGGTTGACAACTTCTCCTCGTGGTTCCACGACTTAACTTTTAAAAAAAGTACCGCCAACTTGTATTATTCTGTAAGGATAACTATAAGTTTTAAAAGAATTTTGTCTTTAAAACCCCAATTACCCGATAATCAGCTGATCCGCGCTCTTTTTCGTCAGAAATTAAGCTTGCTTAATTTCGATTCCAACACCAGCTGGTAAGTTAACCGCTGTTAATGAAGAGATTGTCTTCTGGCTTGAGTTTTTGATCTCTACCATTCTTTTATGCACTCTCATTTCGAACTGCTCTCTAGCATCTTTGTTCACGTGTACAGATCTAAGTACTGTGTACTTTTTAATCTTTGTTGGTAGTGGCATAGGTCCTGCGATTTCCGCTCCAGACTTTTTAGCAACTTCAGCGATTCTCTTCGCTGATTGATCCAACAATGCGTGATCATAAGCTTTTAAATAGATTCTTAATTTATTAGAAGCCATCTATCTCTTGCACCTCCTGTAAAATTTATCAATAGGTCAGGGATGTCAAACATCCTCTGCTCACACACTTTAGAGATTATATCACACTCTCCAAAAATAACAAAGTTTTTTTTGAAAAGAATAATGAAGTTTTTCCATTTTGTCTCAAATGGTGCTCTAAGACAAATTTTATCGGGGAAACACGAGCTTCCCCGATAATTTTTATGTAAACATTCTATTACTTAGTGATTGTAGCAACTACTCCAGAAGCTACTGTTCTTCCACCTTCTCTTATTGCGAATCTTAATCCTTCTTCCATCGCGATTGGGTGAATCAGCTCTACTGTCATCTCGATGTTATCTCCAGGCATTACCATCTCTACACCTTCTGGTAAGCTGATTGCTCCTGTGATATCTGTTGTTCTGAAGTAGAATTGTGGTCTGTAACCAGAGAAGAATGGAGTATGTCTTCCTCCCTCTTCTTTTGTTAGTACGTATACTTCTGATGTGAACCCTGTATGTGGAGTGATTGTTCCTGGCTTAGCAAGAACTTGTCCTCTTTCTACGTCTTCTTTCTTGATTCCTCTTAGTAGTGCTCCGATGTTATCTCCAGCCTCTCCTTGATCAAGAAGCTTTCTGAACATCTCTACTCCTGTACAAACTGCTTTTTGTGTGTCTTTGATTCCGATTATCTCAATCTCTTCTCCGACTTTGATTACTCCTCTTTCTACTCTTCCAGTTACAACTGTTCCTCTACCTGTGATAGTGAATACATCCTCTACTGGCATTAGGAATGGCTGATCTATTGCTCTTTCTGGTGATGGAATGTAAGAATCCACTGCGTCCATAAGCTCTTCGATTTTAGCTACCCATTGAGCTTCACCGTTAAGCGCTCCTAGTGATGATCCTGCGATTACAGGAATGTCGTCTCCTGGGAATCCGTAGTCTGTTAGAAGTTCTCTTACTTCCATCTCTACTAATTCTAGTAACTCTTCGTCATCTACCATATCTGTTTTGTTTAGGTATACTACGATGTAAGGTACTCCTACCTGTCTTGAAAGAAGGATATGCTCTCTTGTTTGAGGCATCGGTCCGTCTGCTGCTGATACTACTAGGATAGCTCCATCCATCTGAGCTGCTCCTGTGATCATGTTCTTTACATAGTCAGCATGGCCTGGACAGTCAACGTGAGCGTAGTGTCTGTTTGCAGTTTCATATTCGATATGAGCTGTATTGATTGTGATTCCTCTTTCTCTCTCTTCTGGTGCCTGGTCAATGTTTGCAAAGTCTACTTTCTTTGCTAGTCCTTTGTCAGAAAGTACTTTTGAGATTGCTGCAGTTGTTGTTGTCTTTCCATGGTCAACGTGTCCTATTGTTCCTACATTTACATGGGGTTTTGATCTTGAAAATTTTTCCTTAGCCATTTCAATCCTCCTAAAAAATTAAAATAAAAATTATTGTATATTTCTTAATAGGTGCAACCTTTATGCAGGCCCCCTCTGAATAGATAATGCTTATTAAGTGAAAAAGAATTACTTCCCTCTCGCTTCCTGAATACTTTTTTGAATGCTAGCAGGTACCTGAGCATATTCAGCAAATTCCATTGCATAAGTAGCTCTTCCTTGAGATTTAGATCTAAGATCAGTTGCATAACCAAACATTTCTGAAAGTGGTACTTTTGCATCAATGATTTTAGCTCCGTTTCTGTCAGTCATTCCAGAAACCATACCTCTTCTAGAGTTAAGGTCCCCTATAAGGTCTCCCATATACTCCTCTGGAGTAGTAACTTCTACTTTAAAGACAGGCTCAAGAATTACAGGATTACACTTAGTTGCTGCCTGTTTAACCGCCATAGATCCAGCAATTTTAAATGCCATCTCTGATGAATCGACCTCATGATACGATCCATCATAAAGTTCTACCTTTACATCTTCCATTGGATATCCAGCTACAACTCCGCTCTCAAGAGCTTCTTTACATCCTCTTTCAACTGCAGGGATGTACTCTCTAGGGATAGCTCCACCTGTAACTTTATTGATAAATTCAAATCCTTTCCCTGGATTTGGCTCTACCTTTATCTTAACATGTCCGTACTGACCTCTACCACCTGACTGCTTAGCATATTTAACATCATGGTCAATATTAGTTGTGATAGTTTCTCTGTACGCAACTTGAGGTTTTCCAACGTTAGACTCAACGTTGAACTCTCTTTTCATTCTATCTACAAGGATCTCTAGGTGAAGTTCACCCATTCCCGATATGATAGTTTGACCTGTTTCTTCGTCAGTTTTAACTCTGAACGTAGGATCCTCTTCTGCTAATTTACCAAGGGCGATTCCCATCTTCTCTTGGTCAGCTTTCGTCTTAGGCTCAACCGCTACTGCGATTACCGGCTCAGGGAAAACCATTTTTTCTAGAACGATTGGTTGATCCATGTCGCAAAGAGTATCTCCAGTAGTAGTTTCTTTTAGACCTACCGCTGCTGCGATATCCCCACAGTAAACTACGCTTAGCTCCTCTCTGTTGTTAGCATGCATCTGTAGGATTCTTCCCACTCTTTCTTTTTTACCTTTTGTTGAGTTAAGAACAGAAGTTCCCTTTTCTATAATTCCAGAGTAAACTCTAAAGAATGCTAGTTTCCCAACAAATGGGTCAGTCATGATTTTGAATGCAAGAGCCGAGAACGGTTGATCGTCTCCTGGCATTCTTGACATTTCTTTTTCAGTATCCTTTACATCTGTTCCTTTTATGGCTCCAACGTCTACTGGAGAAGGCATAAGGTCAACTACTGCATCCAGAAGCGGTTGAACCCCTTTATTTTTAAATGCAGTTCCGCAAGTTACAGGAACGATTAAGTTTGCTATAGTAGCTTTTCTAAGTCCAGCTACTAGCTCTTCTTGAGTAATCTCTTCTCCACCGAAGAATTTCTCCATGAGAGCATCATCAGTTTCAACTATAGATTCAAGCATGAAATTTCTAGCTTCTTCAGCCTTTTCAGCAAGCTCAGCTCTTATATCTTCGACTGTAAAGTCTTGCCCTGTTTGTGTATCTAGAGGCCACTTGATCTCTTTCATCTGAATAAGATCAACTATACCTTCGAATTGATCTTCTGCTCCGATAGGTAGTTGAATGGGCACCGGGTTTGATCCCAACTTCTCTCTGATATCTGTCACACACATATCAAAGTCTGCACCGACTCTATCCATCTTATTGAAGAAAGCCATTCTAGGTACTCCATACTTATCTGCTTGTCTCCAAACCGTTTCTGATTGTGGTTGAACCCCATCAACTGCTGAAAACACAGCTACAGACCCATCTAGTACTCTTAGAGATCTTTCAACCTCAACAGTAAAGTCCACGTGCCCTGGTGTGTCTATTATATTTATCCTATGCTCTTTCCAGAAACAAGTTGTTGCCGCCGAAGTTATAGTTATTCCTCTTTCTTGCTCTTGCTCCATCCAGTCCATTGTAGCCGCACCGTCGTGTACTTCACCAATTCTGTGAGTAATCCCTGTGTAAAGAAGGATCCTTTCTGTGGTTGTAGTTTTACCTGCGTCGATGTGGGCCATGATACCGATGTTTCTTGTTTTACCTAAAGAAACTTTTCTAGCCATCTGGTTTTGCCCTCCTTAAAAGATATAATCTTAAATTAAGATATTACCACTTATAGTGTGCGAATGCTCTATTTGCTTCTGCCATTTTATAAGTATCCTCTTTTTTCTTAACAGTTGCACCTTCATTGTTTCCTGCTGCGATTAGTTCAGCTGCGAGCTTTTCCATCATACCGTATTCTTTTCTCTGTCTTGTGTAAGCTGTTAACCATCTAAGAGCTAGAGTTTGCTGTCTCTCTATTCTTACTTCTACCGGTACCTGGTATGTAGCTCCACCTATTCTTCTAGATCTTACCTCTACCTGTGGCTTGATGTTCTCTATAGCTGTTTTGAATACTTCGTATCCTTCTTGACCAGTCTTTTCTTTAATTAGGTCCATCGCTCCATAAAAGATAGTTTCTGCAAGTGATTTTTTTCCATCTAGCATTATTGAATTGATAAATTTAGTTACAACTTTATCTCCATACCTAGAATCAGGTAATACATCTCTCTTTACTGCTGCTCTTCTTCTTGACATATCTTATTTCACCTCCCGAAAATTAAGCTTTTTTAGCTCCATATTTTGATCTTGATTTTTTTCTGTTTGCAACACCAGCAGTATCTAAAGCTCCTCTGATAACTTTATATCTTACCCCTGGTAAATCTTTTGTTCTTCCACCTCTTACAAGTACAATCGAGTGCTCTTGTAAGTTATGTCCTTCACCTGGAATATACGTAGTAACTTCGATCCCGTTTGTAAGCTTTACTCTTGCAACCTTTCTAAGTGCTGAGTTTGGCTTCTTTGGAGTACTTGTGTAAACTCTTATACAAACTCCTCTTCTTTGTGGGTTACCTTGTAGTGCCGGTGACTTTTTAGCTTCTTCTAAAGTCGCTCTTCCTCTTTTTACTAATTGATTTAAAGTAGGCATTTTACCCTCCTTCCGAATTTTAAATTAAAAATTTAATTATAACTTGAACATTATACTGACTTTGTTTCAAAAAGTCAACACTCAAAAAAACACTCAGTGTTTTAAGAGAAAAATTATAGATAATCTTCAAAAAATAATTTCCCAGATACTTATTTGTTGTCCAAAAATTATTATAACATATTTTTTATTTTACAACTATATTTTTTGTTTTAATTTTTACTCTGAAATTTCGGACAGTTCTTCCTGTACTGCTTCCCACTCTTCCATAGTCTCCATTATTTTTTTATCCATGAGATCCAATTCTTTTTGAATCCCCACCAAAGTTTCAAGATTATTTTTTTTTCCAGCCTCATTATATCTTTCTTCCAGAATGCTTTTTTCTGATTCTAGCTCCTCTATACCCTCTTCAAGTTTTTGACCTTTCCTCTCCAAAGATCCTATCCTGTTTTTTATTTTTTTCTGCTCCTCATAGTCGATATTCCCCTGGGTATCTTTTTCATTTTCTTCAGAGTTACTCTTATAGGCTTCATAGTCCCCTTTAAAAAGAGTGCTTCCATCCTTTGTGATCTCATATATTTTATTGACTACACTTTCTAGGAAGTGTCTATCATGGGAAACCACCACAAGGGTGCCGTCATACTCTTCTAAAGCAGATTCTAATATCTCCCTAGAGTATATGTCCAGATGGTTGGTCGGTTCATCTAAGATGAGAAAATTCGGCTTGTCCATGATAAGTCTCATCAGGGCAACTCTCGCTTTTTCTCCACCACTGAGATTCCCTATTTTTTTGAAGGCATCCTCTTCTGAAAACAAAAAACCTCCACATATTGATCTGGCCTGTTCTTCGCTTAGGGGATAGTTGTTTAGAAGTTCCTCTATAACAGTAGCATCTTCATTTAGTCCTTCATGTTTTTGATCATAATATCCTATTTTTATTCTTTCTCCCCAGAGGATCTCTCCATTATCTTTATTATCCAAGCTGTTTATTATTCTTAGTATTGTAGATTTCCCCACACCGTTTTTGCCTATGAGGCCTATTCTGTCTCCCCTATACACTTCCATATTCACACCTCGAAAGATCTCCTGTCCATCGAAGCTCTTAGAAAGATTCCAAATCTTTACAACTCTGTCTGTGCTGACATTTTCCACCTGAAATTTAAGCTTCATTTTTCTGATGCTGACAACAGGATCATCCATTTTTTCCATCCTGTCCAAAATCTTTTCCCGACCCCTGGCCTGCTTGGACTTCACCCCGGCCTTATAACGTCTTATGAACTCCTCGGTTTTTTTTATCTTGTCCTGCTCTTTTTCATAGGATTTTATCGCTCCTGTGAGATAGGCTTCCTTCTGTATTGTGTAGTCTGTGAAGTTTCCTCTGTAGATATTTATTGTTTTTCTCTCTAACTCAAAAACCTTGTTTATCACATTATCCAAGAAATATCTATCGTGGGATATAAGTATAAAGGCCTTATTATAATCTTTTAAAAATTTCTCAAGCCACTCTATGGCATTGAGATCCAGGTGGTTTGTAGGCTCATCTAGTATGAGGAGTTCAGGTTCTTCAAGGAGTATTTTCCCCAAGGCTATCCGCGACTGCTGACCCCCTGACAGATCTCCTATGACATTTTTCCAGAGATTTTCTGGAAAATTTAACCCTGTGAGAATCTGTTTTACCTTATACTCCACTGAGTAGCCCTCTTCCTGTTCATACCTTGTGGACAGCTCTGCAAGTTCTTCCATTATTTGGTCAAAATTGTCCATATCCACGGCCAGTCTTTCATTTAGTTCCTGTATTCTTTCATAATCTTTCTTTAGATGTGAAAAGACTGACATCAGCTCATCAAAAACCTTGTTTTCTTTGTTTAAGTCAAAATTCTGAGAGAGATACCCTATCTTCAGTCCGCCTTTTTTTGATATGGTCCCCTGGAGTTTGGTATCCTCATCCATATCGTGGTACTCCTCTTCCAGAAGTATTTTTACCAAGGTGGTTTTCCCTGCACCATTTAGACCTACCAGACCAATCTTGTCCTTTTCATCTATTGAAAAGCTTATGTTTTTCAGAAGGGTTTCTCCTGAAAAACTTTTGTGTACGTTGTTTATCTGCAATACAGCCATTTTTTTCTCCTAACTTTAATAGGTTTTTCATTCTTTAAAATTATATCATAAATTATCATCTCCTCCAAGCTTTTGAGGTGCATTACACAACTGTTCAAAACAGAATTCTTTCGGTAATTAATCTAAGCTGCTGATTAATAATTCAAATTAAAGTATTGAGTTTATCCGAAAACCTGTGTTACTTTCTTTTCTTGATAAAAGCACCCCAAGGGCATTTCCTCCCTTTGGTCAGGGCAAAAGTAACCAAAGAAAATCAAGAATTTTCAAATATCTAGGAAGTGTATATTTCTTTTATCGCCTTTGTAAGCTACAGTCCTCGGTTCCCTGCTCATCCACTGGATAAGGTGTTTCATAGTCGCTGACGCTCCTTGAACTCCCTTAACTTATTCTGTAGGACGGCTGAGTGCAGGCTCTTTCCTGTATAAGCCCTGCGACTTGAAAATTCAAAAAACGAAAAATGATATAAACCTAAATAAAAAGCATGTGTACAGTTATTCCTTAATTTTTGACTATTCTTAATTCTGATTTTATTGATAGTACGGGAAAAGGGAGAAAAAACCTCTCGCAAAAAAACGCATATATAGTTTGGTTTTAACTCTGTGAAACTCCCTCTTTTTCTCTGCGTCCTCTGTGGCCAAAAGGTTTTGTCCTTATTCGTGTTAATTTCCCTATCTTTTATTAGTGTTCATTCGTGACAAAATCTTTTGATTCTGATATTCAGATAAAATCAATAATTTATCCACAAGGCAGCAACTTGAGCCAATTAAAAAGGGAGCCTTCGCTCCCAGGTTCAGATTACTCCTTTTCTTATTTTAATATTCATTGAAATTCCGAGGCCTAGTATTGCCCAAAATGTAGGTGCTACGGAAACTGCACTGTCATTAAACATTCCAGTCATTAGGTATCCTATAACTGCTAGACTACACCCCACTCCCACGATCTCATATATATTTTCATAACCACTGTTGAAATAAATTCTCAGTGAGTCCAGGCAGTAACAGATCACCAGAAGGAGAAAACCAAAAAGGGACAACCACCCTGTATTTATACCGATCTGCAGATACAAGTTGTGAGGTTTTGACACAAAGATATAGGGGTTATTCAAAGATACATTTTTTCCAAAATAATCATTCTGGGGAAAGATTATCGGATAGGTGTCAGGTCCGAAACCGAAAAAGCCGGACTTTTTTAAAAGAGGTAGACTTCTAGACCATATATAGACTCTTGAAGAAGCCTTTCTCTGATATCTGTCCCATTTTGCCATCCTCTCTGGAGAGATTATCTCCTCTGGTTTTCTTGACCACCCTATAGTCTTAAATTTCTGGTTCTGAATTACCAAAGGAAATTTAATTTCATCATACTGAAGTTCCAAAACTCCCTTTTCCTTATTTTCAAAGGAGTATTTCTGGAATTTAGGATCTTCTAAGCTTATTATATTTTTTTCAATATTTACAGGTACGAGACTCCCGTCCTCTCTGTAAAAAGACAACTCTTCTTTTCCAGATTTTAAAATAAGCTTATTATCATAGCTGGTCACCTCTAAAGTATTTCCAATACTCTTAACATCCCTAAGGTTAACTTTTCTATTTACTTCGAGATTCTCTATATTGTCCCCTACAGCTCCAGAGGAGAGAAGATTCAAAGCTAAAAATATGGCACCCGTGATAAGAGGAATTTCTAAAAGAAACACTTTCCTCTTCCAAATTTCTTTTCGGCAAAGGACCATAAATATAATAAAGGAGGCTATAGAGGCATAAATCCCCGCTCTAGACCTGCCAGCTAGAAGTAGAGCGAGATTAGCAGCATAAAAAAACATGAAAATATATCTCGTGAACCTCTCTTTGGATTTTAATATCAGCGGAAAAAGAAACATACAGATCATAACGCCATAAGAGCCACTGTAATTTGAATTTCCCAGACTCGCTTTTACATTATGAAATTTTGGTGAAAACTTGATCACCTGGGCCATACTGATATAGCCTTCTGGATATGTTACCTTGTCCAAAAGTCCTTCTTGAGGAATTGCAATTTTTGCTAAAAAAGGAATTTTGTAAATACTCATTCCCAGAAATTCCGTGATTCCTGCCAGGGAAACAAAAAAACTTCCTATTAATAATATGTATATAAAATACTTTACATCTTTTCTTTCTCGTACAAAATTTATAACAAAAAACGAAACCACTACATAGGAAAGTAGTACAAATATCCCCTCATATCTGTTGCCCCCTCCCCCGAGGGCGATGGGAAGAAAAGGAGAAAAAAAAGTAGATAATAGAACTCCCGCTCCGTAAATAATAAGCCCAATATAGTAGTAGGTTTTTTTTAAGTTTCTTTTTAAAATCATAATAAAAAGCATGGATATTCCGAGAACTATTAGTACCCTGGATTTTTCATAGTGAAACATATCCCCTATAGCTTCTCCTAAAGGATGTGTTAAATACATCAAGGTCCCTGGTTCGGTAGGCAAAATCTTGAGTCTTACTAAAAATGGTAAAAATGTCAGCAGTATACCTAGTAGAGCTATCTCTATTTTTTTCTTCATAGGTCCTCCAAAATTTTTTGTTATTCAGACTCTTCTAAAAAAACTCCATTTTTCCTACCTCCCTGAAGGATAAATATTTTCTTTTGAAAAATTTATGTTTAAATTCTCAGGAGAATTCCCTATTAGAATATTAGTTAAGCTAACTTGTTACCTCTTTTCAGATTAAAGTATTGAATTTATAAGAATTCGTTACTTTTCTCTTGAAAGAAAAGTAACCAAAAGTTCAAGAATTTTCAAATGTCTAGTAAGTATATATTTCTTTTGACGCCTTTGTGAGCTACAGTCCTCGGTTCCCTGCGGAACTTATTCTGTATGACGGCTGAGTGCGGCTCTTTCCTGTATAAGCCCTGCGACTTGAAAATTCAAAAAATCTTCTCTATGAAACTCTTCTCCTGTCTCTGTGTCTTCTGTGACCAAAAGATTTTGTTATTATTCGTGTTAATTTCCCTATCTTTTATTGGTGCCCATTCGTGACAAAATCCCTTGACTCTGATATCGCTCTCCTCCGTGATACTCTCTTCTTTTCTCTGTGACCAAAAGCTTTTGTCCTTATTCGTGCTAATTTCCCTATCTTTTATTAGTGTCCATTTGTGACAAAATCTTTTGATTCTGATATTCAGATAAATTCAGTAATTTATAGAATTAATTTTAAGTAACAACTTGAGTTAGTTAGTCAAAAGAGATCTATTTTAAAGATTAGACTCTGTTTTGAAAAAATCCAAATCTAAACTACCTTTCCCAAAAGAATAACACAGTAGGATTTAATCCCCAGTTCTTCCCCTGTAAAACCCAGTTCTTCCTCTGTGGTCGCCTTTACACTTATACATTCTCTGTCTATATCCAATTCTTCTGCAATATTTCCTCTCATGTTTTCTATATAAGACTTCAGTTTCGGCCTCTGAGCCACTATAATAGAATCTAGGTTTACTATATTGTATCCCTTCTCCTTTACTAGTTTATTTACATGGCCAAGAAGAACCATGCTGGATACCCCCCTATACCCCTCGTCATCATCTGGAAAGTGCTGACCTATATCCCCTAGAGCCAAGGCTCCCAACATAGCATCCATGATGGCATGTACCAACACATCTGCATCTGAGTGTCCGTCTAGCCCCTTCTCGTGAGGTATCTCCACTCCCCCTAGGATTAACTTTCTTCCCTCCTTAAACCTATGAACATCGTAACCGTTTCCTATCCTTAACACAGTTCCTCCTTCAGTTATTCTTTAATTCAAGGTATTGAAAAAGAGGCTCTGAAGCCTCTTTTTTATTTCCACTCGTGATATATTCTGTCGTAAAATTCCAGTATCTCCTCTTTTGTAACTGTAGATGTTCCCATCCTGCCTACTACAACACCTGCTGCAGTGTTAGCTATTTTAGCCGCCTCATACCAAGATGCACCTGCTGCTGCTGACAGTGTAAAGACAGATATTACAGTGTCTCCCGCTCCAGTTACATCATAGACCTCTTTGGCAAAGGTAGGTATATTTTCCACTGTATCCTGAAAAAGACTCATGCCCTCTTCACTTCTTGTAAGAAGAAGATTGTTCAACTTAAGTTTTTCTTTTAGTTCTTTTCCGAGTTTTTCTACATCCCCTATACGCTCTGCTCCCATACACTCCATGGCCTCTTTCATGTTTGGAGTCATAGAGGTAGCTCCTATGTAGTTCATCGCATTCTTTGGTTTGGGGTCTACAGTCACTATTATGTTGTTTTCCTTAGCAAGATCTATTACTTCTTTTACCACCCTTTGAGTAAGAACTCCCTTATCGTAGTCAGAGAGTATAATGGCATCGATCTCTTTTATATTCTCTTTTACATTCTTTATAAGCATATCTTCCTGAACTGTTGTGAGATTTTTTCTGTCTTCCCAGTCTAACCTCAGAAGCTGCTGATTATGGGCTATTATCCGTCTCTTCACAATAGTCGGCCTGTCCTCTGCTTTTACTATTCCGTCAGTGTTTATGTTTTTTCTTCTAAATTCATTGGTGAGCCTGTCTCCGTTGGAGTCATCCCCTATGATTCCAAAAGAAAAAATCTTCGCTCCTAGGTCAGCCAGATTATTTACCACATTTGCTGCCCCACCAAGTACAAATTTTTCACTCTTTACATTTACAACGGGTACAGGAGCCTCAGGGGATATTCTGTCTACGCTTCCTATTATATAATCATCTAGCATCATATCGCCGATCACGGCTATTTTTATATCTTTAAATCTATCGAGGATTTTAGTTAATTTCAACTTGTTTACCATTATTCACTCCTCCCAAAAATAGTTTGCACGTAATTATAACACGCTGTTATTGAAAAAAACAAGTGAGAATAAACCGTTCTACGATAAAAACTTACTTCAATAATAATGTAATAAATTTTATGCGTTTATCTTGAGTTTTTGCTTTTATTTAAAATTGAGTTAAAGTATTGAATTTATAAGGATTCGTTACTTTTCTCTTGAAAGAAAAGTAACCAAAAGTTCAAGCCTGTGAAAAATCAGCTAAATAACCTTGAAAATCCAAGAAAAACTCGAAACTCGCTGCGCTCAAACAGTCGATTTTTTCTAAGGATTTCACTGCGGTTATTCTTAACGCTGATTTTGTCAATGGCAAGGGAAAAGGAATAAAAAACCTCTTGCAAGAGAAAGCATATATGGTTTTAGTTTTAACCCTGTGAAACTCCCTCTTTTTCTCTGCGTCCTCTGTGACCAAAAGGTTTTTTTATTATTCGTGTTAATTTCCCTATCTTTTATTGGTGTTCATTCGTGACAAAATCTTTTGACTTTAATATCGCTCTCCTCCGTGATACTCTCTTCTTTTCTCTGTGACCAAAAGCTTTTGTCCTTATTCGTGCTAATTTCCCTATCTTTTATTAGTGTCCATTCGTGATAAAATCTTTTGACTTTAATATCGCTCTCCTCCGTGATACTCTCTTCTTTTCTCTGTGACCAAAAGGTTTTTTTATTATTCGTGTTAATTTCCCTATCTTTTATTGGTGTCCATTCGTGACAAAATCTTTTGATTCTAATATCGCCCTCCTCCGTGATACTCTCTTCTTTTCTCTGTGGCCAAAAGCTTTTGTCCTTATTCGTGTTAATTTCCCTATCTTTTATTAGTGTCCATTCGTGACAAAATCTTTTGACTTTAATATCGCCCTCCTCCGTGATACTCTCTTCTTTTCTCTGTGGCCAAAAGCTTTTGTCCTTATTCGTGTTAATTTCCCTATCTTTTATTAGTGTCCATTCGTGACAAAATCTTTTGATTTTAATATTCAGATAAATTCAGTAATTTAATTTAATTGCAAATTTTCCTATCCCACAAAACAAAAACCGGGATTTCCACCCCGGCTTTTAAAATCGATTATTTATTGTTCAAACAGATTAGGTGTTCCTAGTATCTGAGGTGTTTCAGGTACTCTAGGATAGATCCTTCTGTGGTCCAGAACATCTCCTTCTCCTCTGTGAAGTTCTGTTTTCTCGAAGCCTTTTAGATTGATGTTTTCTTCTGCATTTTCAGTTGTTACTACCTCTGCTCTTATTTTGATGAATACATCTCTCATCTCGTTGCTGACACTTTCTTTACGGAATAAAAATCCTACAAGTGGAATATCTCCCAAAAGAGGCACCTTACTTGTGGTGTTGGTAACGTCTGCTCTCTTCAGTCCGCCTATAAACAGGCTTTCCCCACTTTTTACACTTACTGTTGTAAGAATATTTCTCTGGGATTTTGATCCCCCATCCTCATTATATGTTCCTGTTGAAGAACTTGAAGACAAAGTATCTAAATTAAAGTTACTTAGTTCTGAATCTATTGAGAGGATTAAAGTATCTGCACCATCTATCCCCTCTCTTATTATAGGAGTTACCTTAAATATTATCCCCGCCTCTTCAAAGAGAGGAACTGTTGTAGTATTGTCATTGTCATCTTCTGTCTCCTCTTGTCCCACTATCACCTCATCAGTTATTCTAAATTCAGCCTCCTCACCGTTTAATACAACTATTGAAGGTACTGCACTTATGGCTAGGTCCTGAGTGGACTGAAGTATATTTATAGCTAATCCAAATACATCTTCACCGCCATTGAAACTCCTCACAAGGTCTAAAGTTGTACCATAAACACTTCCTATGCCTTGGTTCGAAGACGAATTAATGAGCCCTGCAGTTGTTCCAACCTCTGTACCTGGAGATAGTTCCCCGTTAGTGTTGTAAGACCAGTCAAAACCTAAGCTTTCAAAAAGATTATCTTTTACGTCTAGAATTTGAGCCGTTATCCTTACCTGTTTTAGAGGTGTATCTATATCCTCTATAAGCTTCTTAGCAGGTATAAGGTTCGATGATGTCCCCTTCAGTATAACCATATTAAGTTTTGGGAATGATGACACCTCTACCTCTTTCATGGCAGATTCCACAACTGATTTCACATCATCAGGGAAGGCATGTTTTAGAGTTATTCTTGTAGTAAGAAGCTCTGACCCAGAATCATCCCTTAACTGTCCCAGCACTCTTCCGCTAGGCCCTGAATCATGATCTGGATCGCTCTTTTCGCCCGTCCCCTCTTTATAAGACTGATCTAGCATCAGTTCTAGAAAATTATTTTGGCCTCCCTTGACTTCTAGGAGTTCTCCCTCTGTTTCATAACCGTCTTTCTCAGCCTTCAGGATATAAACACCTGGATTTACATTTTCCATTATAAATATCCCGTCAAACTGTGTATAAATTGGATTTAGCCCGCTGTTTAAAAGGGTTACTTTGACTCCGTTAAGTCCCTCTTCATACCCACGGGATTTTATTGTCCCTACGAGGGTATTATCTCCTATCATCTCGCCTGCCATCTTAGAGAGCACCACCACGTCTCCCACAACTTTCATCTTGAGATTATTTGTAACTTTCAGAGTATCCAATATCTCTTTTAAAGTTTTATTTTTTCCAAGATAAATATCAAGAACTACTCCTGTTGTAGAGCTGTCTCCCACCACCGTTACCCCACTTGTCTTAGACAGGATGCTCAAGGCATCTGGTAACATTACGTTTTTAAAATCCATCTCTTTGCTGTATCTCACTCTAGAAAGCTTGGCATCTAGCTTAGCGTCTGAATAAGCAAAACTGGTTACTAGAAAAAACATCATTATCGTTAATAAAAACTCTCTCCTCTTCATAGTTCTACCACCTACTCCTCTTTTCCAATAAGATCGATGTTCCTGTTTTTAAGTCTGTAACCCTTAGTCCATTTGCAAGGGCATGGACAAAATACCCGTCGTCGTCTATTCTCATTATCTCTCTTCCCCTTACGGTGTTTCTCCTCACTTTGTTCTCTTTGTCCTTATAGTAAAATGTCCCGTTCCAAGCTCCGTTTTTTTGTACGAGCAGTATCAGGTCTGTAAACCTACTTTCAAGTTTTTTCCTCTGTTCTGCTGCGTCTGTGAGCTTGTTGTCAAACATACTGCTTTTTACATCTATAAACCTTTTCATTCCCTCATCAAAATTTTGGTCCGTCATCATCTCTTTCAGAGGATTTTTATCGCTCAAGATCGTTTCTGTAAAATTTTCTTCAGCAACGGCTCCTAGGGAGATAAGTACAAACAAAAACATAATTAATTTCTTATTCATTTTTCTCCCCCTCCTTTTCCTCATCATGGAAAAAATAAGTTCCTATCTTAAATGTGGCATTTAAGTCATCCTGGCCGCTTTTAGTTATATTCATTGCTCCGTCCTTCAGGGTTATAAGTCTTTTAGAATTTTCTAAATAATAAAACAAAGTCGAAACTTCAGGAGCTGGACCACTTATATTATATGCAAAATATTTTTTCTCATATTTCAACTCATCTTCTTTTACCGCTTCCTCTTTCTTGTCCCCCTTCTTCCCCTTCGCCTCTTTTTCACTGACTGGCTTTTGTTTCTTCGGAGCTATCTCGGGAGATCCTATAGACGAAAGCCTAATTCCCAGATAATCCATAAGGTCCTGTATCTCTCTTTTAAAGGTAGCATTATTTTGATGAGCTGCTTTCTCAAACTGTATCTTCAATATGGCGTATTTCTCTTTTTGTTTCTCAAACTCTGCCATCACTTCTTCTTGTCTTTTCTGGGTCGCTGCAAACTTATCCTTTATTTTGACCAAGTTAGTCTGCTCTTTCTCATAGACTTTTTTAGTCTCTTTTAGCTTACTAAAAGGATTAATAACCATAAAGATGAACATGATGACTATTGCAATCAATGTCATTAGATAGATCAATTTTATTTTGTTTTTATAATCCATCTCTATATTTAGCTCTTTACCAAAGACATCCATAGACCATCACTCCTCCTCATCAGATATCACAAGGCTAAATTCAAAAGCCATAACCTTGTTTCCATCTCTCTCTTCTATCTTTAGATAATCATGTTTAACCTGAGAAAAATCTCCGCTTTCAATAAGTTTATCTTCAAAGTCATAAAGATTTTGTTCTGCTGTCATTTCCGAATTCAGATATGATATCCCTTTGATCCTGACGTTTCCCCCTTCATGATGCATGGTATCCACCCATATGTTTTCAGGGGCAAGGGTCTGAATGGTGTATAAGACTTCGGATATTCTCGTCTTTTTGTCAGAAAATATCTCTTCTATTATCTCTATCTTGTCTGTCAGGTCTGGTATCTTCCCTATTTCCATCTCTAGTTTTTTTATCTCTTCCTGGTTAAAGGCTATCTCTCTCTTAGTCTCATGGATATTTTTTTCTAAATTCTTTTGTTTTAAATGGATACCAAAAAAAATAGCTCCATTTACCAAAAAGAAAACTCCGGCGATCAAAATAGCTTTTTTAAGATTTTGGGATACCCCTAACTTTTCTTTGTACTCCGGTGTCAAAAAATTTATATCTCTCATATTCATATTCATGATTAAACCACCTCATCCATAACATTTCCAAGGAGTGCAGCTATCTCTTCAAATTGATAAGGCTCTAACTTACTTCTGTTCTCCTCTTTTGATGTTATCATATCTAGATCAAAGGGCATGACCTCTAATTCTAGAGATTTTTTTACATAGTCCTTCAGCCCCCTCAAGAGGGAACCTCCTCCTACAAAGACGAGCTCTTCCACTATACTAGAAGACCTTTCTCTAAAGTAGTACTCATAAGAAAGTCTTATCTGACTCTCTAGCTCTTTAAATGCCTCTGTGAGTTCATCCATCATGGATTTTTCAGAGGCGTCTAGTATCTCCTGATTTTGTTCCTGGAGTTCTAGCTCTATTATTTTTTCCTCTGCCTTCTCATAGTTTATTCCCTTGTAATTTTTTATTATATCCGTAAACTCATTTCCACCCATGAGAATAAATCTGTAAAAATTCATGACATCACTGTTTAGGGCGTATATCTTGGTAGACTCATGACCTACATCCACTATCATTCTGTAGTTGTTGACATCTTCATCTCTCTCATTATTTGATTCTATTCTCTCTAAAAGCATAAATATCGAAACAAAATCAGGAACTATTCTCAAAACTTTCACTCTCAGACTTTCAAGGAAATTGAGCAGATAATCTATCTCCTCTCTTTTTATAGTTACGCACAGAACCTCCTCACTGTATTCATCTAGATTGATGGTCAGTTTTTCTGTGAGATATTCATACTCTGAATACCCGGGAATCATCTCCTCCATCTCTTCTAAGATGAATTCATCTCTTTTTTCCATGTTCTCCTGGCCGATTCTTATAAATTTTACCTGGAATTTCTGGCTAGGAAGAGATAGTGAGATCCCGTGACCTTTGAACCCTAGTCTCTCTATCATCACAGACAAAATTTCATTTATCTGTGTCTCTTTCTCTTCGTTTTGATTAAATTTTTCTAACAGCACATCTCCCACTACGCCGCCTTTTACACTTAGAGCCTTTATTCCTCGACTTCCTATGTCTATACTCCCTCTAGACTTTTCTTTGACAAGATTCTCCAACCTTTCTCTCGCCCTTATAAACTTCTCTTTCATACTTCCCCCTCCTCTATACCTTACATCCTCTCTATGATCAATTCCTCTATAGCCTCTCCACTGTCTGCATAAAGACCTTCAAAATCCGGATTTGTATCACCATCCGAATCATTAAACTTTATTGTGGCCTTATGCACTGCCTGCATTTTAAAGTCTGCAGTACCTATATCGCTGCCTCCATCAAGACGTATCCTTTTTACATAGGTAGCCCTTATAAACCAAGAAGAGTCATACCCCGAAGATACGGTGGCACTTAAGATATCTTTTACTTTTGAACCGTCGTCTAAACCATCTCCATCTGAATCCGGGTATATCTCAACTAGATCTTCACCTGAGTCCTGGACTCCGTCCCCGTCCTCATCTTTGGCAATTTCGAGTTTTTCAAGTCTATATCCCCCTACGGTCATTGCCTCTTTTTTTTCATCATCCCATTTACCGTCGTATATCCACAACCTGTTTACCTTATCCTCGTCTTCCTGCCAGTTTCTGTAAGCCAGAATCGGATTACTTGCATCTGTTTTATTGAATGTATCTATTGCGATATAGGGTTTGTATTCCTCTCCTTGGGTATAATCCCAGCTAGATGCAAAATAATTAATATAACTGCTGAGTCTTATCCCCAGATAATAATATGGTGACGAAGGTGCTGAATCTCCAGAGACATAATTTATGGTATCCACTGAAGACATTGTAGACACAGCCATACTGCTTACAGCAGGGTATACATCCCTGTCATCAGCTTTCTCATGAAGTGTGTAGTCGTAGACTTTACCTTTTCTCACAAACTGCTCTGATATATAGGCATCATAATAGGCTAAGGAAGATCCCATATCCACATCATTTGAAACCTCTTCCCCTATAACTTTTAGATAGGCTCTCTCACCCTTTTTCCCTCCCAGATAAAACACAGCAAGGGCTATCGCCGTAAAGAAGGACAAAAGCAGCACTGCCAACACGATTGCCGAACCTTTCTTCTTCATAGCACCCTCCTAGAAATTATTTGACATATCTATATTTATTCTGGTTACCGCTGCATCTCTTATTTTATCTAAAATGTTTCTTTTACCCTCTATACTCTCCCCTGTCATCCTGTCTATATCAAGGTCTAAGTATATAAGAACTACTCCTTCTCTGTATTCAAAATATTCTTCATCATCTGTACCGTCTCCGTCATAATCTGTATCTTGTATATACTCTATAAGTTCCGTAGTCGTCTCCGATGACCCAGTTACAAAACCCCCTGGATTTTTAACGTACACAAGTCTCCTGTCCCCTTTTGAATCCTCTTCTATTCTGAAGGCTATATAGTTTTTGCTCTCACTCATTGTGTCGTTAGGTACAAGAAGTCTCAGCTCTGAAATTATTTTTGGTGATACTGTGAGATCCTTTGTTACCTCTATGGCATTTGCAACTGCTGCCAATTCACCGCTATCTATAAGCCTAGATGCCCTCACCTTACGTTTTATTATCTCCAAAATCTTCCCAAACTCATAGTCTATCCTGTTCTGAAGATTGATCCTGTCATGAACCATACCGTAGTTTTTGACCATAGGGGACATCATGAGCATGACTATTGCTAATATCGCCACAGCTACTACAACCTCTATCACACTGATACCTTTTCTCATAATAGTCACCTCCATTCCTCTATAGGTGAGATCAGAAACTGCATTTCCACATCCTTGTCGAAAACTCCGTCTGAATTTTGTGTATATTCAAAAACAACCTTTCCCAATATGAATTTATCCCGGCTTAGGTTGTCGCTTCCACTTGTTTCATCTGTATTTATCCCCCCAGTACCAAAGAGTACATTATCACCGGTTTTTCCTGTTATGGGATTCTCATATTTATCCTCTTCTTCCCAGCCTGTTTCCGGGTCATCATCTCCACTGCTGTTTTTCAGTCTCATTAACTCCACATCTGCCAAGGTCATATATACAGTGAACTGAGCCTTACCGTCATCCATCCTGAGACCCCGACTGTTTAAGATGAATATATTATCAGCAGTTGTGGGAGTGGTAATTCCGTAAAAATCTTTTTCAAATTTGTAATTCTCTGTGATAAATGCACTTCCGTCATCTTTCAAAACCAGTTTATATGTTTCATTGAAACCGCCGCCTATTGTTGTTTTTACTTCATCATAGCCCCTGCTTTTTATATAGTCCACCACTGTTGTTGTGAGCCTGGCAGCCTCCTCTTTTGAACCGGCTATCCTTTCTCCCCTAAGGGATGTAAAGGTAAAGCCTATTATGGGAAATATCCCAAAGAGAAATATTGCCATGGCTATAAGAACCTCTATAACTGAATAAGCTCTCCTGTTCATAATTGTTCACTCACCCCTTGGTTTGTTGTTAAGTACCTTCTACTAAGGCTTTGATATTTTCCTTCAAAAAATTAAAAAATGCACCCCTATAGAAATAGAAGTGCACTTATCATTCCCCCAAAGGCTATGAAGGGTCCGAAGGGTACCTCCCCCTCCTTGCCTTTTTTCTTGGCGGCCAAGAGGTAGATCCCGTAGACTGCCCCTGCCACAAAGGAAGCGGTGACAAAGAGGTGCATCCTGTAAAACCCAAAATACCCCACAACGGAGCCTATCCCTGCCGCCAGTTTCACATCTCCGAATCCCAGGACCTCTTTTTTAAAAACCCTCTCCCCGTAGCCGTATATCATCACAAATAAAAACCCGTAGGTAGCCGATCCCATGAAGGACCTCTCTATCCCCACACCGTTGAAGAGGGAGAAGCCGTATCCTAGAATGAGTAAACCCAGGGTGAACCTGTCAGGGATATAGTAATGCTCCCAGTCTATCCCCGATGCGATGATGAGTATAGAGGCTGCTATGATGAGCTCCGCCGTCCATAGGCTCATGCCGTACCGGTAATATATTCCTCCGAAGGACAGACCTGTTATGAGCTCCACAACGGGGTACTGCATGGATATCTTCTCATGGCAGCCGCTGCACCTTCCTCGGAGGATCAGTACATAGGAGATCACAGGGATATTTTCCCACCATCTTATCTTGTGGCCGCACTTTGGGCAGTGGGACGGGGGAAAGGATATGCTTTCCTTTCTTGGGATTCTGTATATGCATACGTTGTAGAAGCTCCCCAGGAGGAGTCCCGTAACTAAAAATAAAAATATATCCATAAATTTTCACTCCTTATTCTTTATGTTATAAAAATATATTACCCTGTTAGTTGTAAGGATTACAAGTGAAAAATATTTTTACAAAAAAATTAAAGTCAAAAGATTTTGTCACGAATGGACACTAATAAAACATAAAAAAATTTACACGAATAATAATAGAAACTTTTGGCCAAAGAGCATCATAAAAGTGTATGTTGCACTGAGAAAAAAGAGAGTTTCACAGAGAAAAGATTAAAACCCTCGTCACGAATTTACACGAATGAATATAAACAAATTACAAGCTAGGTACATAGAATAACTATGAAAATTAAAGAATTACAACTTTTAAAATACAAGACCAACAAAACAATTAGAGCGCCGTTTGAATGATATCTCATGTCTAAAAAAATTCCTCTCTTGAACCCCAATACCTAACCTTCACTCTGTGTTCTCTGTGGTAAAATATTTCTTTTAATCTTCTTTATTCGTGATCATTTTCGGCAAAATGATTTTTTAATTTTCTTATCAGTGATAAATCTTCTGAATTTTTAGCCCTTCTACTAAAGAAAAAGACTGCCGAAAACGACAGTCTTGAAATTCTTATTAATAACTTGCCCAAGCATTACCTCTTGTATCATATTTACCATCTTCATCAAAGTCATAATCTCCATCAGTGTTACCATCTAATGTTACATCTAGCCCGTATTCAGTTGATGCTACTGTAGTTGAAGAAGCTGCTACAGCTCCTGCTGGAATTTCTGCATCAATGGCCCCAGCTGCAAGTGCACCATTACTGTCGAGAAAACCAGTAACACTGTTTTCAACATATTCTGACGTCCTGTCTATCTCTATTAACCCATCCTCTGCAGTAGCTGTTGACGAGATTAATGTAGGTATTGTCCCATTATCTGCAAAAAACACAGAAGTTGCTGACCTTACGGCCCCTAATAATGCTACCGCCTTGGCATCCTTAGCTTTGGACACCTCTTTTCTCAGTTTCGGAGCCAATGTAGCAGCAAGTAATAAAATGATAGCGACAACTACAACCAATTCGATTAACGTAAATCCTTTTTTCTTCATAACTTTCCCTCCTCGTTTCCCTTTGTAGTTTTTTATTTTTTCTTTCCCTGTTCCCATTTCCTATGATACCTATCTACTCTTTTTCATTTCCTCTTCCTTTTTTTTTATTTTTTATCTTTCAGATATTTCAGGAGTTTTTCCTTGGCTCTTTTTTGGTACTTATCATCCTTTGAGTCCAGGAGCTCTCCCCAGTAATAGATGGATTTTTCCAGATACTTTCTTTTGCTACTCTCCTCATACATCTTTTCATAGGAGAAGGCCAGGGTGTTCATGAGAAGGTCATCTCTCGATTCCTTCACTATCTCTTCAAATAGTTCCAAGAGTTTCCCGCGATTTCCTTTTTTTCCAGCCACTGTTCCTGCCAGATATTTTTTCAGCATGCCGTCATGAGGGTTGTACCTCATTCCTTTTTCGATTATACCAAAGGCTCCTTCAAAATCTTTGTAAGTTCTTATAAAGGCTAAGATTCCACCGGTAAAACTGTAATTCCTCACAAAATACGGATCCAGATATGTTATTCTCTCAGACCCTCTTTTCAGAGCCTCTATACCCTCCCTGGGGTCGCCCCCCAGGAGTCCTCCTGTCTTCACCACATGCCCCATCCAGAGAAAAGACCTGGCGGTTTTCTTTATCCCCAGGCTCCTGGCGGCAAAGGTGTTTCGGTCCATCCCGTCTCTTCCCCTGTAGCTTTTTTCATATATCTCCCTGTCCATCTGAGAGAGGTTCCCCTCCATAAACACCAGCAAAATCAGGGAGGCTATCCCTATTATAAAATAACTTTTTTTCATGCCGCCACCTACAGCCTTTTTCTGGAAAAGGAAGCCGTGGCGATGAAAAGCATAGCAGTCACATATACAGCCATATACCCTACCAGAAGCCAGAGATTGATGTTGATCTCCCCCAGGTAATCCCTGTAGTTCAGCAGATGAAACTTGGGAAGAACCGTATAAAGTATGTTTAAAATCAACTCAAAGGCTGTCCCCTTTACCTTCTGTGCCACCTCTTTCAGCTCAAGCAGACCGTGCCCCGCTATATATGTACACACAGTGAAGAGTATGGCAGTGACATAGGATTCTGACACCACAGAAAACATTATTCCCACTGCCGAAAGAAGCGACAGTTTCAGGCCTATAAACAGAAGGGATATGAAGAGCCCCCTGTCCAGGCTTCCCCCCATTTTCAATATGAGGGCACTTAAAACTCCCCCCATGAGAAGCACATTAAAAAATATGGTATAGATCATCCCCAGCAGTGTCCCGGCGAGATACTCCTCCTTCCTCACTCCCTTTGTCAGGACGAGGTATATGGATTTCTCCTTTATCGCCTTCAGCACACAGGTGGCAGACAGATACACCACTATAAACATCACCATGAACTCAGTGAAAAAAAGCCCCGTATCCCTTATTACCTCTACCCCCTCATAGAGGGCGACCTCATCCAGAAGCATTGTTGCAAATATCAGTATCCCTCCAAACATAACTATCCCGTTAAATATCTTATTTGAAATATTTTCCTTGAAAGAGTATTTCGCCATTGTCAGTATCTTAGTCAAGGTTTTTCCCCCCTATTCTCTCTATAAAATATTTTTCCAGGGAAAAACCATCCCCTATTTTTTCCTTCAGCTTTTTCACATCCTTAACTTCCAGCAGCTGCCCCTTGTGCATTATAGCCACCCTGTCAGCCAGATTTGATACGTCATTCAGTATATGGGTGTTAAATATTATAGTTGTATTTTTTTTCTTCAGCTCCTCCATTATATCTATCACTTTTTTTCTGGCCAGTGGGTCAAGACCTGACATGGGCTCGTCTAGAAACAAGATTTCAGGTTCCCCCATTATCGACTGGGCCAGCCCCACCTTCTGAAGCATCCCCTTGGAAAATTTTTCCAGCCTGTCATTCATCCTGTCATAAATCCCTAAATCCCTTGCCAGATCTTCCGATGTTTTTTTTCTCTTTTTATGGGGCATCTCATAGAGCTCCCCGTAATAATTAAGCACTTCCTTTAATTTCAATGTCTGGGGATAATAGGATATCTCAGGTAGGTAGCCTATTTTTTTATAGTCCTCCCCATTTAGATTTTTCTTTCCAAATATCCTTACCTCACCCCTGTCGGTTTTAAGTAAGCCCAGCATGGATTTCATGGTACTTGTTTTTCCGGCTCCGTTCAGCCCTATTATGGAGAATATCTCACCTTTTTTTACTCCGAAGGAGACATCCTCTATACCAGTCTTCCCCTTGTTGCCTCTCATTTTTTTTATTATATCCCTTTCCTTGTAATATACCCTTATATCCTTTACCTCTATTATGTATTCCAACTTTCAGATCACCTCTATCTATTATAATATCTATAAAAGTTTACCAGGTTTAAACCCTATTAGCAATAGAAAAGGAGGAGATAATTCCCCTCCTTTAACTGCCTAGGCTATCGTGTCTGACAGCGAGAATACAGGCAGATACATTGCCACTACTATCATTCCCACTGTGAGGGCCATTATCAGTATCATCATGGGCTCAAATGCAGCCAGGGAATCCCTTATGGTTTCCTCTAGCTCCCGCTCGTTAAAATCTGCAAGTTTCGAAAGCATTTTTACCAGCTCTCCACTTTCCTCTCCTACATCTATCATATTTACAACCATGGGAGGAAAAGAACCTGTTTCGTCCAGAGGTCTCGCTATTGTATGTCCGCTTTTTATCTTATCCTTTACCTCTCTTATAGACTCTCCCATGAGAATATTCCCCACCGTATCGGCCACTATATCAAAAGCCGACAGTATAGGTACTCCACTGTCTAATAGAGTTTCTAGGGTTCTGCTGAATCTGGCTACAGATGCCTTTCTGAATATCTTTCCAAAAAGTGGCAGTTTCAGAATCAGCCTGTGGGAATTTCTTTTCCCCTTGGGGGTTTTCTGGTACTTATACCCTATAAAGGCCAAAATTCCCACTCCCAGCAGTATCCAGTACCAGTTCTTATTGAACCACTTACTTATCCCTATTACAAAGAGAGTAAGTGAAGGCATAGGAACCCCAGTATCCTCAAACAGCACAACAAAGTTTGGTATGACAAAACTCATCAGTAAAAATACTATTGTAAAAGACAGTACCAGTACAATAGCAGGATATATAAGTGCCGTTCTTATCTTACCCTTTATCTCCTCAGCCTTTTCCTGAGACTGGGCTATCCTGTTTAATATGGTGTCTAGGGCCCCTGATGCCTCTCCAGCCTTTACCATACTCACATAGAGCGAGTCAAAATACTGGGGATGCTTACTCAGGGCATAGGATATGGATTTTCCTGCACTTATATCCTGTCTTATCTCACCTACTACCACCTTTAACTTTGGCTTTTCACACTGTTTCTCTAGAACCGTAAAGGACCTCAAGAGTCCAACCCCGCCCTCTAGCATCGTAGACAGCTGTCTCGTAAAAACAGCTATATCCTTGGGTTTTACTCTATCAAATATTACACCCTTGTTCTGTTTGTCAGAAAGCTTTTTTTCCTTTAATAGCGTAAGTTTCTGGCCCCTGAGGAGCCTTCTCAGATCCTCTTTACTTTCAGCCTCCATTTTCCCGCTGGTTTTTTTACCCTTCAAACTCATTGCCGTATATCTGTACACTCCCATAGCCGACTCCCCCCTTTACATAAGAGTTACCCTGATTATTTCCTCTAAGGTTGTCTCCCCTAGAACAGATTTTTTTATTCCTGTCTCCCTAAGTGTCACCATTCCCTCTCTTCTCGCTATCTCCCTTATCTCCATGGTAGTGAGTCTACGGCTCACCGCTTCCTTTAGTTCATCTGTCAGAGGCATAACCTCATATATTACAGAACGTCCCGTATATCCTGTACCGTTACAGTGTTCACAGCCCTTCCCCTTGTAGAAAGTGATATTTTCATACTCTTCCGGATCTTCACCAAGGGATTTCAGAAGTGTTTTGGGATCCTCATGTTCTGCCTTGCAGTGTGGACATATCTTCCTCACAAGCCTCTGTGCCTGTATCATGAGAAGTGATGCCGATATAAGAAATGGTTCCACCCCCATATCCATAAGTCTGTGTATAGAACTCGGTGCGTCATTTGTATGAAGTGTGGAAAACACCAGATGTCCTGTCAGGGCCGCCTTTATGGCTATCTGTGCAGTCTCGTTATCCCTTATCTCTCCAACCATTATTATATCCGGGTCCTGCCTCAGAAATGTCCTAAGGGCATTGGCAAAGTTGAGACCTATCTCATTTTTACAGTGTACCTGATTTATCCCCTTGAGCTCATATTCCACGGGATCTTCTACCGTGGATATATTTACGTCATCTGTATTTATACTTTTAAGCATAGAGTAAAGTGTCGTTGACTTTCCGCTTCCTGTAGGTCCTGTTACCAGTATTATTCCGTAGGGACTGGATATTTTTTTTCTTATTATCTCCATGGCGTCCTCTTTGAATCCCAGTCCGTCTAGATCAAACTTCATATTACTCTTGTCCAGTATCCTCATTACTATCTTTTCCCCGTATATGGTGGGAAGTGTGGAAACCCGGAAGTCAACTGACCTACCTGCTATTTTTATTCTGAATCTTCCGTCCTGGGGAAGCCTCTTCTCCGCTATATCCATACCGGACATGATCTTTATTCTGGATACCAGGCCGTAGATGAGATTTTTCGGCATCTTCTTTATCTCTACGAGGACACCGTCTATCCTGTACCGGACCCTGATCTCATCTTCATAGGGTTCTATATGGATGTCACTGGTTTTCAGCTTTATCGCCTTCATGAGAAGGGCATCCACCCCTCTTATTATCGGGGCACTTTCAGAATCAAAACGATTTTCTATATCCTCAAGTCTTGAATCCAAAACTTCAAAGTCGTCGTCTAAGGATTTCTGAAGTTCGGCAAAAACTCCCTCTACCTTGGCCTCGGTTTTTTTTGTCTTTTCCTCTAGATATTCCTTTATAACATCTGTTATATTGTCCTCCAGTGCCAGATAGGGGCTCACGATAAGTTTTGTCTTTAGATTTATCTCGTCTATCAGATTGACATCTGTAGGGTCTGCCATGGCTATTATTATCTTGTTGGATGTCATCCCTATGGGCACCACATTTTTTCCCTCGAGGTAGGCTCGGTCAAAATAAGACATGGCTTCTTTATTTATATCCTCTACACGGATTACCTTCCCTTTGACTCCCAGCTGATCTGATAACTCTTTTAGCAGCTTTTCCTCAGTTATATATCCCAGCTCCAGCAGAATCCGTCCTATTTTTTTATCCTGTTCCAGACCTTGATGCCTTATAGCTTCATCTATCTGTTCTTGGGTAAGAATATTTTTATCTTTCAGACTTTCACAAATAGATTTTCTTTTTCTTATAACCACCATGAAAGTTCACCCCTGAAGTTTAATTTATCATAAAATATATTTCTGAAATTTCTTCTAAATATTATTTAAGATTTTATCCCTCTTTTCCTTCTTTCTTTATTAAAAGAACCCCGAATACCTCCGGAGTTCTTTTAATTATTTACCTCTTTCCTCCATCTCTGTTATCTTAAAGGGGTTAGGATTGCTCTTTTCCTTTACGTCGTTATAATAGTCATCAGCCCCCACTGTTATGCTGCTGGTTCTCTGCCTGTTGCTTCCCACTGTTCTGGATTTTATCTTTAGGTCTTCAAGTACCGAAGCAGGAGGCGTACTTGCAGTAGCCTTACCAGGTACAAGATATACATATTTTCTTATGGTAATATTAGGCCTCAAGTGGGTATAGGTATCATCATCTGAATCTTCAGTTGACGAATAAGTTTTGTCATTATCCGGGTCACTGTCCTCATTTACATCTGGGGTTCCATTTTCATCTGTATCTTCTGCTACATTATTGGTTAGCCAGGTTTCAAGCTCAGCCCATGTGTCTGAAGACCCTGAGGTTTTTTCACTCTTGCCATTATTTTTAAGCCTTGGAAAAATAACTGCACCACCAGCATCCACTACCTCAAATATATGGGTAATTACATTCCCATTCATAAAGGAATCACTGCTCTCATCGTCATAAGGATCTTCATATATTGGGCTTGCTATTACGGTAGCAG
Organism: uncultured Ilyobacter sp.; assembly: GCF_963668515.1. Classification (NCBI taxonomy): domain Bacteria; kingdom Fusobacteriati; phylum Fusobacteriota; class Fusobacteriia; order Fusobacteriales; family Fusobacteriaceae; genus Ilyobacter; species uncultured Ilyobacter sp. Next base: position 464,739 of record NZ_OY764865.1, read on the forward strand.
GACCCTTGGGATTATATTCCTTATTGGCAGGAATACCATTATTACTTCCGGTATAACTTCCGATATCGTTATAATCTATATACTCCCTGTTTTTTATAGCATCATTGGTTTCCACCTCACCCACCATATATCTTTTTTCCTCATCTATTTTTATATCCTCACCATCATAAGTACCAGTTGTATCTTCCATCTCATAGTACAAAACAAGTTTTCCCGAACCCCACGAATTCTCACTTCCGTTGTAGGTCACCTTATATTCCAATATCTTATACACTGCATCTATACCCTTGCCTGCATTCCAAATGTTATCCTCTTGGGTTGAAATCCAATCTATACTATTTATGCCACCTATCTCCTTTATATATTCCAGCGCCTCTGCTTCTGCTCCCGACAGGCTGCTTGGAACATAAAAATCAATATAAAAGGATGACTTAGAAAAACCAACACACGAAAAAACAAACAGAAAAATACTCATTAGTATCTTTTTCATAACTTTCCCCCCTATATCCTTTCCTTGTCCTTGTCCGTATAGATAGCCCTTCCAGACACATTTTTCTTCTTATCCCCCATCTCGCCCACAAAGATTATATCCGGGTCCTGTCTCAGTACATATTTTAGAGCCAGGTCAAAGGATACCATATCCCTCCCCAGTTCTCTCTGAATTATAATAAAGAAATCATCTTCAAACTCATATTCTATAAGGTCTTCCAGGGTGCAAATCCTTCTGTTCAGTCTCTGGTTCAGATAATTAAGCATCGATGCCACAGCAGTTGACTTATCGTTCCCGGTGGCCCCTGGCACCGATATCAGTCCCTCATTCATAGAAGTTGTGTCTTTTAATTTTTCAGAGAGCCTGAGTTCTTTCATCCCTGAGATTTCCTTGGGTATATATCTACCTGCCGAAGTATAACTGTTTTTATCCTTGGATATGTTTACCCTGAATCTGGCTTTTCCGGGTATCTCATGGGACATATCAAGGTTCATGTTTTTCTCAAAATTTTTCCAGGCATATTCTGTAAAAAGCTCATTGACTACTCCGTCCATCTCCTCTTTGGTCAATGGCTCTTTCCGTCCGAAATATGAAAGTACGGTATCTTTCCTCTGTATAGGTCTGCTTCCCACCTTCAGATGAAGGTCAGAACATCTGTTTTCACCTATATAATCAAGCCGCCCCAAAAGCATAGATCTCCCCCTTTTTAATCGATATTAACGCCAAATGCATCCAAAATAATAATTATAACCACTATAACTTCTATCACAGTAAATCCTCTTCTTATAATCAAACCATTCCCTTAACTTTATTTTTACTTTATTTATAAGAAGTATTCATTTTTTTTTTAAGAATTAACTCTTTTAATTCATTAATTAACCCAAGTTGCTACTTAAAAAAAATTATTATAAATTACTGAATTTATCTGAATATCAGAATCAAAAGATTTTGTCACGAATGGACACTAATAAAAAATGTGGAAATTAACACGAATAAGGACAAAAGCTTTTGGGCCACAGAGAACGCAGAGAAAAAGCAGGAGTTTCATAGAGTTAAAACCAAACTATATATGTGTTCTTTTGCGAGAGGTTTTTATCTCTTTTCCCTTGCCATTGATAAAATCAGCGTTAAAAATGACCGAAGTGGAATCCTTAGATAAATTCGACTGTTTGAACGAAGTGAGTTTCGAATTTTTGTTGGATTTTCAAGGTTATTTAGCTGATTTTTCACAGGCTTGAACTTTTGGTTACTTTTCTTTCAAGAGAAAAGTAACGAATCCTTATAAATTCAATACTTTAATTTAATAAAGGTAGCAACTTAGGTTAATTATAGTTTCATCTGAAATATTAACTTTATTAAATCTATTTTTATTCCACCTATTCCTCTACCCAGGTACCACTAGTATAGTTGCTCTCGTCCATCTCAGTTTTAGGAAGGTAACTTTTTATTATAATATACCCCAATGCTGTGTTATCCCTCATATTTATCTTATAGAGAGCCTTTCCAGAAGAGTTAAAAACAAATAAATTTCTGTTTAGCCCTCCAAATCCCACCAGGGTACCGTGGCCTGTATCATCTATCTTTATCTCATATTCTGTGTCACTACCACTTCCCAGTTTATAGGACAGTACATCTGGTAAAGTGATCTCCTCCTCTGTATTCCCGGAGCTATCTTCTCGCTTCACAGCTTTATCTAGGATATTTATTATTATTCTGTATTCCTCTCCTCTTTCGAAGGCTTTGTGGGCGGTCACTCTCATTAATTCGGTGATTGTACTTTTCACCTTTATCATTGCATTTTTCTCTGCTCTTCCGCCTATTTTCATTGTACCAAAGGAACCCAGTAGAAATACAATTGCCACTATGACTACAACCTCAACTATGCTAAAACCCTTTTTTTTCAAAACAACCACCTCCCATTATATAGTCTATTATAAAAAAGTATGTTTCTTCCTCGGATTTATTTCAAATAATTTTTACAAAAAATATAAAAAACAGCCTTTTCAGACTGTTATACTCATTGGAGGCGACGGCCGGATTTGAACCGGCGATGGAGATTTTGCAGACCTCTGCCTTACCACTTGGCGACGTCGCCTTATTAAGTTTTGGTGGTGCCCAGAGGCGGAATCGAACCACCGACACGGGGATTTTCAGTCCCCTGCTCTACCGACTGAGCTATCTGGGCAAATAATGGCGGGAGTGACGAGACTCGAACTCGCGACCCCCGGCGTGACAGGCCGGTGCTCTAACCAACTGAGCTACACCCCCATTATATGGTGGTCGCAACAGGACTTGAACCTGTGACCCCCTGCTTGTAAGGCAGGTGCTCTCCCAACTGAGCTATGCGACCTAATCAACTAGAGTAGTATAGCTTATATGTCGTGATAAATCAATCCTATCCAAAGTCATTCTGATCGATTTATAAAGGTTTATTTCGTCAAAATCTTTTTTTCTACTTTTTGAGCCGCAACATATTTTTGTTTTTATCCAGGTATTTATTATTGGTACTTTCAGCCTAAACCTCCATGAAAAATATCTTTAGAGCCAGCTGGAGATTGACCGGAAACCTCAGCATCCCCTTTATATAGAGAAGTCTTTCTGTCTTTGATAGATCATCATTTAAGAGAATACTTTCATACATTATATTCTCAGCTATGCTACGGTCTCTGGCTCCTCTGTATATCTCCTCTGCAAAATAAATTTTTTCAATATCCTCGAGAAACTTCCTGTTTCTCATAAAATCCCTCAAAGATTTTTGCATATTTATCCTGCTTTCTGTCCCACCGTCTTTTATATAATTTTTTATATGTCCGCCTATCTCTCTGTAAGGCACAGGATGGCCCAGATCTATATTGCTTTTTTTATACTTTTCTACCTGTCCCACATCTCCAAAGAAAAACTCATACTCCTCTTTCGTTACTCCCATCTCTTCAGGAGTTTTCTTTTTTATATGTACTGCAGTGGACCTTGAGATTATTGTAGGAATTATATTGAGAGAATGTGAGTTAAGAATAAAAAAAGTTCCCTCACCAGGTTCCTCTATTATTTTTAGCAGTGCGTTTGCCGCCTCTGTTCTTAGATTTTCCACATCCTTAAGTATAAAAACCTTTTTTCTACCCTCATAACTGCTGCTAGAAGCCTTATATATCAGTTCTCTCACCTGACTTATCTTTATTCCCATGGGATCTTCCACTACTTCCACATCGGGATAATTTCCAGAATCAATTCTCAGACAAACATCACACTTGCCACAAAAATCAAGAGGCTCTTCACTGCAGTTCAAACCTTTGGCAAAAGCCAGGGAGAACTCCATGAGTTCGCTCCCCCTTTCACCATAAAAGAGGTAAGTCCCTGACTTTTTTTCCATTTTTATTTCATTTTTCAAAAAGCTCTTTGCCTCTTCGTTAGATCTTATATGTTTAAACATTATCTTTCCGCCTTTTCTATTTTCCTCAAAACTTCGATTTTATCAAGAGCTATTCCTGCTCCGATAACTACACTTTCTAGAGGACTTGTGGAAAGTTTCACAGGGAGGTGGGTGTGTTTTGAGATAAGCTCAGGGAAATTCCGTATGAGGGATCCTCCACCTGCCATGACTATCCCTTTATCTACTATGTCTGCCGATAATTCCGGCGGAGTTTTCTCTAGGACCTGTTTTACAGATGTCACTATCTCCATGAGAGAATCCTCTATAGCCTCAAGCACCTCACTAGATGTTATCGTGAGAGGTTTAGGAAGTCCGGTAACCATATCCCTTCCCTTTATTGTCATGGTCTCCTCTTCACTCAAGGCCAGTGCCGTCCCTATCTGTATCTTTATCTGTTCAGCTGTTTTTTCTCCTATAAGGAGGTTGTGGGTCTTTTTGATATATTTTATTATATCTTCGTCGAAGTTATTTCCTGCCGTTCTTATGGATTTACTTACAACTGTCCCCCCTAGGGATATCACTGCTATGTCAGTGGAACCTCCACCTATATCCACTATCATATTTCCCTCAGGTGCCGATATATCTATACCAGAACCTAGAGCAGCAGCCCTGGCCTCCTCTATGAGATAGGCTCTTTTTGCCCCTGCTGATATTGCAGCCTCTAGTACGGCTCTTTTTTCCACCCCTGTTACCTCTATAGGGACACATATCATCACTTCAGGAAGAACAAAGTTATATTTCCCAAATACTTTCTTTATAAAGTATTTTATCATCGCCTCTGTAATATCGTAGTCTGCTATTACCCCCTCACTAAGAGGTCTCACTGCAATGATATGATCAGGAGTTTTCCCCAGCATATCCTTTGCTTCCTGTCCCACTGCCAGTACTTTTTTTGTCTCCTTATCCACCGCCACCACAGAGGGTTCATTTAAGACTATCTCCTCTTTCTGCTTGTGATAGACAAGGGTGTTTGCAGTCCCTAGATCTATACCTATACTCTTTTGAATCTTCATACCAGGCCATTTGATTTTAAGTTTAATCTTCTTCATTATTTTTCACCCTCTGATATATGATTTTCCAGTATTTTTCTTATTCTGATTGTCTCTCCATTGATGTAAAAGGCCGCTATCAGTGCTTCAAATGCTGTGGCCTCTCTGTATTCCATGATACTGCATGACCTTGGAAAACTTTTTATGTTACTGTTCTTTGCTCGTCTCGCCACCGCTTTGTATCCTTCATCTAGTTCTTCTAGTATACTTTTGAAAATTACACTCTGTGCCTTTGCATTGACCAGGTTCTTCACCTTTTTGTTCATGATATTTATTTTATAACCTTTTTCTACAAAATACTCCCTCACAGCCAGTTCCCAGACTGCATCCCCAAGATAGGCGAGAGGCAGTCCTCCGGCATCTTTCAGATCTATATTGACCATGTGGTTTTATCCTTACCGTCTTTTATCTTTACTCCCATATCACTAAGCCTGTCTCTTATCTGATCAGAAAGAGCCCAGTTCCTTTCCACCCTTGCATTCTGACGGATCTCTAGTATGAAGTCCACAAGTTCCGAAGTCATATTGCCTACTTTTTTCTCTACCTTGATATCTACTCCCAAGACCTCTATAACTGCCTCTTTTATAAAATCAGAAGCTGCTTTCAGAACTTCCCTTCCCTCTGCATCTAAGGAAGTTCCGGCCATGAACTTATTCATCTCTTTTATAAGCTCAAAAATGGCCCCTATACCCTGGGAAGTATTAAAGTCCTCATCCATTGCAGCTATAAATTTATTTTTAGATTCTTCCAGTGATTTTTCCAGACTCTCTACAGCCATATGATCTCCTGCACTGTCCCTTTCATCCATCTTTTCAAGGAGTCTCATAAGACTGTTCTCTATTCTCTCCACTGCTGCCTTTGCCTGATTTAGCTCATCCTCAGAAAAATCTATAGGTTTTCTGTAATGAGAGCTCAGTACAAAAAATCTCACCACTTTACCTTCATATTTTTCCAAAACCTCTCTCAAGAGAAAAAAGTTTCCCAGGGATTTAGACATTTTTTCACCCTTTACATTTATGTATCCGTTATGTATCCAGTATCTTGCAAAATCTCCACCGGTTGCACACTTAGACTGGGCTATCTCATTTTCATGGTGTGGAAAGATAAGATCCTGTCCCCCTCCGTGGATGTCAAAGGTCGGTCCGAGGTATTTGTTTGACATGGCAGAGCATTCGATATGCCATCCTGGTCTTCCTTTGCCCCAAGGTGATCCCCAGGAAGGTTCTCCATCTTTGGCAGCCTTCCACAGTGCAAAATCTAAGGGGGATCTCTTTATATCATTCACATCTACCCTAGACCCACTCTGCAAGTCATCTGTATTCTGCTTAGACAGCTCTCCGTATTTTGCATTATAACTTTTCACAGAAAAATATACATCTCCCTGGACTTCATAGGCAAAATCCTTTTCTATCAGAGCCTTTATGAGCTTTATCATCTCTCCGATATGCTCGGTGGCCTTAGGTCTTAGCATCCCATCCTCTTTGAGATTCACCTTGGCCGTGTCTTCAAAATAAGCTGCGATATATTTATCAGCCACCTCTTTTAGGGTTATCCCCTCTTCATTGGCTCTTTTTATCATTTTGTCGTCTACATCTGTAAAATTCTGTACATATTTTACATTGTATCCCCTATACTCTAAGTATCTTCTCACAGTATCAAAAAATATAGCCGGTCTCGCATTTCCTATGTGTATATAGTTGTACACCGTAGGTCCGCAGACGTACATGGATACCTCTCCCTCCTTGAGAGGTTTAAATTCCTCTATTTTTCCCTTTAAAGTATTAAATATTCTAAGCATACAGCCCTCCTATTTCTTCATTTTGCTCAAAATGTCATCAAGGGTCTCTTCGCTGAGTTCAGTGTGCAGATTGAGGTAGTCACTTTCTGCCCTTCCCTTTATGGAGATTTTAGATTTTTCTGAAAACTTTCTGTCTAAGAGGTCAAGGCTTATATCTGCCTGGAAAAATTGCTCTTTTGATAGAGAGCCTCCTGTACCTGGGCTCAGTTTTTCTCTTCCCTGATAGATATTCTTTCCTTCGATCATAAGACTAATATTTCCTATGTTTAATCTTTTATTTTTCCCGAGAATCCTAAAGAGTTTTTCAAATCGTTTTGTTTCCTTGAGAGGTATTATCCACTGGTTATTCTCTATATCTCCAACTATCTCACCGTCGATATCTCCGAGAAAATCCTCTATACTTCCTCCGGAAAAACTCTCCCAGATATCAAAGATAACCTTTTGTTCCTTTGGTATATTGGCGGCAAAAATTTTAGCAGCCTTACCAAAATCTTTGGAAGAGATATAAAGCCTATTCTCTCCTATATATTTTTCCATCTTTCTCTCTTCTGGCTGAGCCTTAAAGAGTTCTATTATGCCACCTTCTCCCACAAGATTATTATCTATATAAACTTTTTGAGATTCATAATTTCCAGTCAAAACAGAGCCCTTTAAGCCCCAGAGCTCCCCCCTGGTTCCAGAAAAATCCAAGAGCAGCTTCCCAAATATATTGGACTTACCTCTTTTTTTCAAGGCCAATATATTTTCGTTGCTTTCTCCCACCCCTGAGAGGACTCCTTCCAAATCCTCTTTAGAATCAGATACCAGAAAATGGCCCCTGTACCCCTTTAGAAAAACTTTTTTTCCTGATGAGTATTTCTCTCTGTACTTTTCTTTAAGCAGATAATAATCTCCGGACTTTTCAAAATACTTTCCCAGTCGGGATTTAAATAAGGGATACATCAATCCCGGGTCTAATACTCCCACCCTGTGCTCATCCAAAAGTTTAATACTTCCAAAATAAAGAATGTATATGTTCTTTATATACTTTTTTTCTTTTTTTAAATCCTCTATCTGACTTTCCTCCCCGATTTTTACAAGGAGTTTCTCCAGAGGTTTTATGCTCTTTCTGTTGAAATTTTCATTTACATAGACTGCCCTGGTATTTTTCACCAGGAAGTTTTTACCGGGTATATGATAGATATACTTGTATCCCGCCAGTAATATTAATACACAGGTCAGCAAAGATAAAAGCAATATTTTCAATCTTTTCAAGATATCACTCTCCTATCTGTATTTTTCTTCCCTTATTCTTTCTAGCTCTCTTATGGTAAGGTCGAGATTTTCAGTCTTGAGTATAGGGGCTGTGAATCTGGCTTTTCTGATCTCTCTTTCTGAAAGTTCTGCAATCAGAAGATTTTCCTCCATATAAGGTGCTCTTGCAGCTGTTTTCCCAGAAGGTGAAACTACCTGGGAGCCGCCTCCGAAGGTAACCCCGTCTTCACATCCTACCCTGTTTGCCATTATAAAGTAGCTTCCTGTCATAGAAGCCGTGAGGTATCCTATAGCCTCCCACTCCTTAGAGATATAACGTCCTTCATCTTCAAATCCTCTTGCTGGGTTATTCATAAGACAGAAGATATAGTCTGCTCCGTCCTGGCTCAAAATATACGATGATGACTGATGCCATGCATCCTCACATATAAGTATTCCAATTTTACCAAATTTTGTATCAAAGGCCCGAAATCTGTCTCCCCCTTTAAAGTATCTGGCCTCAAAAAACATTCCGTAATTTGGAAGATAGACTTTTCTGTGGGTATGTTTTACCTTTCCATCTTCAAGATAAAAGGCTGAGTTGTATACATAATTGTCTTTCCCCTTCTCTACTCCCCCGAAGAGTATGCTGATGTCATTGCTGAGTCTTACCAGTTCACCGGGCACATTTACACATACATCAAAGACCATCTCTTCCAAAAGATAACCTGAAAGAGCAAGTTCCGGAAAAACTATAAGCTCTGCACCTTGGTTTATTGCCTCTGATATCTTCTCTTTCATAATCTCTATATTTTTCTCTACATTACCCAATGTGGGTTTTATTTGAGCTACTGCTAACTTCATCTTTTCCCCCATTATATTAAAGATATTTTAAATCTTCCTGAGTTGTTATCTTTATATTACTATAACTTCCCTCAAGAACTATTATTTTTCCATTTATTCTCTCTACAAGGGAAGAGTCATCTGTCCCAAGATAATTTGATCTTCTGGCATCTTCATATGCCTTTTTTAGTATCTCTCCACGAAAAACCTGAGGAGTCTGGGCCGCCATCAATAATGATCTATCTGGGGTGGAGGTTATAAACCCATCTTTATCGATTGTTTTTATTGTGTCCTTTACAGGAACCCCTATAACCACCCCGTCAACTTGGGGATTTTTTTCTAGAATCCTGTAAGAGTTCTCTATAAAACTGTCCTCTATAAAGGGTCTCACCCCGTCCTGCACCGCTATAATCTCAGAACCTTCGGTTTTTTTAAGGGCATTCTGTATAGAGTCCTGTCTCTCTCTTCCCCCTTGTACTACACACTTTATTTTTTTTATTTTATACTTTTTACACAGTTCCTCTACCTTTTCTATGTAGTCTTCATTTGTAACGACGATTATATCTGTTACCCTTGGATTTTTGTCTATTTTTTCAAGAGTCCTTATAAATAGAGGCCTTCCTTCGTATTCCAAAAACTGCTTTGGATAAGCTAGCCCCATTCTTTTTCCCACTCCTGCAGCTGCAACTATAAAGGTATATTTCATATTACCACCTTCTATTTCAATGTCACCACGGTGCAGCCGATTCCGCCCTCTCCGTGACCTCCGGCTCTGAAGGATTTCACATAGTGGCACCCTTTCAGATACTCTATTATCCCCGCTCTCAGAGCGCCGGTTCCCTTACCGTGTATCACATAAACCTCAGAAAAACCGTTTAAAAGTGCTCTGTCCATATAAGTTTCTAGATCGTGTATTGCATCATCTACCATCTTTCCTCTTATATCTATTTCTGACCTCACTGCAGTTCTTTTATGGACATGAACCGTGTTATACTGCTTTGTTTTCGGCTCTTCTACCTTCTTTAGGTCATCTATTGCGACCTCAAGTTTTAGTATCCCCGCCTGTATCTGTGCCACCTGCTTATGCTCATTTATTCTTGTTATAACAGCATGCTGGCTCATACTCTTCACAAAAACTTTTTCTCCCTCTTTAAATTCAATCTTTCTTTTTATCTTTGGTTTTGAAACAATTGTTTTATTTTTCTCATCCTTCAGGGCATTTTTCATCATATTCAGACTCTTCTGAAGAAGTTTTGCATCCTCTTTTTTGCTCTCTTCTGTCTGTATCTTATCTACCAGTGCCTTGGCCTTAGCCTGCATCTCCCTCATCATCTTATCGGCTTTTTCGTAGGCTTCTTTTAAAATTTCATTTTTTTCCTTCTCCAGAGCCGCCAGTTTATTCTCATATTCCTCTTTGTTCTTTTTAGCCTCTTCCTTCAGGTGCTCTACCTGTATTTTCATCTTATTTAGGTCTTCAGACTGTTCTCTTATGTTGCCTATCATACTTTCTACTTTTTTATTGTCGTCACTTATATAAGATTTTGCTCTTTCTATTACCTCATCTAGAACTCCTAGCCTTTTGGCTATTGTGAGAGCATTACTCTCTCCCGGTACCCCCATGAGAAGTTTGTATGTGGGAGAAAGTGTATTGGAGTCAAATTCCATAGAAGCCGTCTCTATTCCCTCTTCATTGTATCCGTGTGCCTTTACCTCACTATAGTGGGTGGATATCATCGCCTTGCATTTTTTAGATTTCAGATAGTCTATAACAGCCATGGCAAAGGCTGATCCCTCCATAGGGTCTGTTCCCGATCCGAGCTCATCTAGCAGTACAAGGGAGGATTTTGTGACATTGTCTAGTATTTCCTGCACATTTTTCAGATGGGCCGAGAATGATGACAAAGACTGCTCTATACTCTGCTCATCCCCTATATCTGCAAATATCCCCGTAAAATATCCGATACTTGTTTTTTCTTCTGCAGGTATCGGTACTCCTGAAAGTGCCATTAGTGTCAAAAGTCCTGCTGTTTTAAGGGCTACGGTTTTTCCTCCTGTGTTAGGTCCCGTTATCAAAAGAGTGTTGTATTTTCTTCCAATCTCAAAAGTTAGCGGTACCACGTCCGATGGCCTTATAAAAGGATGTCTAGCATTTACCAGACTTATTATCTCTTTGTTATTTATTTCCGGCACAGTGCATTTTTTATCTAAGGCATAATTTGCCTTGGCAGAAAGTTTATCTAATTCTAGTATGGCTTCCCCCACAAGACAGATTCCGTCGAGATTTATCCTTATCTGATCTGTCAGTCTTAGGAGTATCTTTCTTATCTCCTCTCTCTCTCTGACCTCAAGCTCTCTCACCTTGTTATTCAGTGATACTATGGATATAGGTTCTATAAATACTGTCTGTCCACTAGAAGACCTGTCATGTTCTATTCCCTTTATCTGTCCTTTAAAATCGGACTTTATGGGGATTACACTTCTCCCGTCTCTTGTGGTTATTATTTTTTCCTGTATTGCTTTGGAATAAGCTGAATTTGAAAAGATATCATCAAATTTTTTCTTAATATTAGAAGCGATTATTTTTTTCTGAAACCTTATATCCCGAAGATCCAAGGATGCGTCGTCTTTTATATTTTTTTCATTATCTACAGCCCTGTTTATTATCTCTTCTAGCCCCTTATATATGGGAACACTTTTAAATCTAGATATTAGTTCTTTATACTTTTCCAGATCCTCAAGCTTACCCTTAAAAAGTCTGAATATTTTAAGGTTTTCCTTTATATCCCATACATCTTCAGCGTCAAGATAAGCCCCTATAAGCTCTGATTTTTTCGCTATTTTATTGATATTTTTTATCCCAGCAGTCTCTGCACCGCCGTCATATTTTATAAAATCCATAAGGTCTCTTACTATCTCTAGCTCTTTTTTTACTAGGTTTATATCTTTATAAGGGATCATTTCCGTTATGGAAATATGGGTATCCTCTATCTGAGAATACCCCGCAATCTCTTCTCTTAATTTATCAAATTCCAATACATTTAAGCTGTGTTTATTCACATACACCACCCTATAATATACAATTTTTCATTTCATTATATCACAATAAAAATCATTTGGCTATGCTGTGAAGGCTCTCTATACATAAAAAAAGCTTGATATTTACTGGCATTAATGATATAATTATTTGCAATTTGTCTTTAAGGAGGTGTAATATATGAAAAGATGCGAAATTTCTGGTAAGGGAATGACTTTTGGACATCAAGTCTCTCACTCACACAGATGTACTAACAGAGTTTGGAAGCCAAATCTTCAGCCTACTAAGATTGTTATCAACGGAGAAGCAGTTAAAGTTAAAGTTTGTTCTAAGATGCTTAAAACTCTAAAAGGAGCTAACGACGCTGAAACGTTAAACATTCTTAAATCTAACGCTAAAACTCTTAGTCCTAAAATAGCTAAAATGCTTAGCAAATAATGGGAAAATAAAAAAAAGACAGTGATTTTAGGATCTGTCTTTTTTTATTTTTCTATTTTTTTGACTTTGCTGCTTATGAATAAATTACTGAATTTATCTGAATATCAGAATCAAAAGATTTTGTCACGAATGGACACTAATAAAAGATAGGAAAATTAACACGACTTTTGGTCACAGAGAAAAGAAGAGAGTATCACGGAGGAGGGCGATATTAAAGTCAAAAGATTTTATCACGAATGAACACCAATAAAAGATAGGGAAATTAACACGAATAAGGGCACAACCTCTTGAACACAGAGGGCACAAAGAAAAAGAATGAGTCTTACAGAGTTAAAGCCAAAACTATAAATACCTTCTTTTGCGAGAGGTTTTTATCTCTTTTCCCTTGCCATTGATAAAATCAGCGTTAAGAATAACCGCAGTAAAATCCTTAGAAAAAATCGACTGTCTGAGCGCAGCGAGTTTCGAGTTTTTCTTGGATTTTCAAGGTTGTTTAGCTGATTTTTCATAGGCTTGAACTTTTGGTTACTTTTCTTTCAAGAGAAAAGTAACGAATCCCGATAAATTCAATACTTTAACAGAAAATCTAACTCTTAAAAAATATAAAAAAAAGACCTGTAAAAAACAGGTCAATTAATCTTACTTCTCTACTTTTGTATAAGGAATTAAAGCAATGTTTCTTGCTCTTTTTACAGCCTTAGCTATTTTTCTCTGAAGCTTTGCGCTAGCTCCGTTTACTCTAGCTGGCTTTATCCTACCTTTATCGTTGATAAAGTTCTTAAGAAGATCTACGTTTTTATAATCGATCTCTTCTATTTTAACTCTAAGCTTAACTCTTCTTCTTCTTTTTTTGAAATCAACTGCCATCTTGTACTTTCACCTCCTGAAATTTGAACGGGAACTCATCATCATCTGTTGCCTGACGAAGATTGGAATATCCCAAATGATATTCTTTTAAAAATTAGCTAAATAACTTTGAAACTACTTAACAATGATGTATCTCATTACACTTTCTGTGATGTTAAGTTTTCTCTCGACGTCAGCTAATTTAGTTCCGTCCATCTCGAAAGTAGTTAGAATGTAGTATCCAGATTGCTTCTTCTCAATCGGATAAGCTAACTTTCTCTCACCCCATTTTTCAGCTTTTACGTTAGTTGCTCCAGCAGTAGTTAAAATGTTTTCAACTTTAGTCATTACTTCTGTTCTAGCATCTTCCATAACTGTTGGGTTGATGATGTACATAATTTCATAATTTCTCATTAACATTACCTCCTCCCTTTGGATTTTGGCCCAAAGAACTTTGTCTTTGAGCAGGGCAAGAAAAATTATAACATAAATTATATATATTTTCAAGTTTTTGTTATCTGTTTTTTCTTATCCAAGGAGGCAGATCAAGTTCTTCCTCCTCCACTTTTTTACTCTCTGCTCTTTTTTCTAATTTCTCTGTATTTTCAACACTAGGAGATATGTTTATAAAAGGTTCCCCTCTGTCTGCCTTATCCAAAAAATTAGTGGCAACAATGGTAACCTGAACTTTGTCTCCATACTCTTCGTCGATTACAGTACCAAACATTACATCTTCAGCAGATTTTCCTGCAGCATCCCTCACCAGGTTCGATATTGAGTGAGCCTCTACAAGTCCTAAATTTGAGGAACCCGTTATATTGATAAGTATCTTACTTGCTCCCGAAATGGATTTTTCCAGCAGGGGAGAAAGTAAAGCTTTTTCAGTTGCTTTTATGGCCCTATTTTCTCCGTCAGCTTCACCAAAACCTATCATAGCCATTCCAGAGTCTAGCATAGTGGTTCTTATATCGGCAAAGTCAAGGTTAATTAGCCCCTGTTGTACTATGAGGTCTGCTACGCCTCTTATCCCTATTTTTAGTATATTGTTTGCCTCTTTAAATGCATTCTGAAGAGTAATTGTTTTTTCCGGAAGCTCAAAAAGTTTGTCATTTGGAATTACTACCAGAGCATCTACATGTTCCTTTAATCCATCTATTCCTGTATCGGCATTGCTCATCCTTTTCTTTCCTTCAAAGGTAAAAGGTTTTGTTACCACTCCTACTGTGAGTACTCCTATTTCCTTAGCTATTTTTGCTATTATCGGAGCAGAACCTGTTCCAGTCCCTCCTCCCATTCCAGCAGTTACAAAGAGCATATCTGTTTCTTCCAAAAGTGCCTTTATTTTTTCCAGATCTTCTTCTGCGGCTAGCTTTCCTATTTCTGGATCTGCTCCTGCCCCTAGTCCCCTTGTTAATTTTTCTCCCAATTGAATTCTTATATCTGCCAGAGAGTTCTGTAGATCCTGTGCATCTGTATTCGCTGCGATGTATTCTACTCCGCCTACTCCTGCCGAAATCATATCGTTGATGGCGTTTCCTCCAGCACCTCCTGCCCCTATAACTTTAATTCTAACTAAAGACTCACTTGTCTGTATCATATTCCCCTCCTAAAAATCCCCTTTTATATAAAGTTGGACAGCCATTCTTTTAGGCTAAAGTTTTTTTTCGACGATTTTACCTTATCTTTTTTCACTGTTTCAGCTGGTTTCTTTTCAGGTAATTTTTCTTCTGTGATTTTATCCGGTTCCTTTAATTCCTCTGTTTTTTTATTTTTTATCTTATAATGTTCATTTTCTAGAGTTTCTAGCAGTATCCCTAGTGAGGTAGACATAGATGGGTGAATCTCGGACATCCCCTTGATCTTCATAGGCATACCGATTTTTACTCTGTAGTTCAAGTCCTTTGAGAGCTTTTCCACTACCCCCTCTACCATTACTGCTCCTCCTGTTAGTATTACTCCGTTTCCAAGGTATCCCTTAAATCCAGATTCCTCTATTGCCACCATTACATATTTTAGTATATCTTCACTTCTTGCATCTATTATATCCCTCACAGAGGAGACACTGTATTTTTTCTCCTCTCCGTCTACTTCGAGATAGATACTTTCCTCTAACCTTCTATTTTGACAGAGATTTCTCAACTTTTCAGCATCTTTTTTCCCAAGCTGTAAAATATACCCTATATCATTTGTATAATGAATTCCTCCCAATGGGATGGATTTAGAATATATAAGCTTATCATTTTTAAATATTATGAGGTCCGTAGAGCCTTCCCCTATATCTATAAGAGCCACACCCATTTTTTTGTCCTCGTATGTCAGGACCGACTGGGCTGAGGCATAGGAATTTAGAGTTATATTTTCTACTCCTCTTCCTGCTTTATTTACCACTTCTACTAGAGATTCTAGCTGTGATATATCCACAGTTATGAGATGTACATCACCCTCTATGAAGCTTCCTACCATTCCCACAGGGTGTTTCAATATACCAGAATTGTCCACTCTTATGTTGTATATCTCTTTTTTTATTACTTTTTCATGAGGTTTCACCATCTCTTCATGAGCCATTCTATAGAGGTTATCTAGGTCCTTCTCCTCTATTACAGTATCCTTTTTAGAAAAATTAAATTTTATATTTTTGGTGGTCGATTTTACATGTTTTCCAGCTATCCCTATAGAGACCTTCTCTATCTTGTGGCCGCTCTCTCTCTCGGCTGTTTCAAGGGCTTGTGTCACGCAGTGACTGAGGCTTTCCATGTCCTCCACCGTAGCTTTTCTCATTCCCTTGGCATAAGTTTCCACCGAAGTGATTACCCTTATTTTCTCGCCATTTTCACTTAATTCTCCCAAGACAACTCTTATTTTAGAACTTCCCACATCCAATGCAGCTTTTACAAAACTTTCCTTCATAAAGCACTCCCCCACTCACTTCACTACGTAGTCACTGAATCTTATATCCATGTATTCGAGGTCATTTTGATTCAGTTTCAGCTCCGAGTATAAACGCTCTGCAACATCATATTTTTTTTCCTCTACACTATTATCAGTCTTGACAATTGTACCGTCAAATAAAACAAAGTTAATACACCATTTATTATAAATGTATATTTGAGATATTAATTTTTCAATTTTTTTTCCTTTAATTTTTTTTAATATCTTTAACAGTTCAGGTATCTGCTCTTCTTTTTTTATGAGAAGTAGTGGAAGGTCTCTCACAGGTGTCTCTTCTAAATAGGCAAAAATCTTTCCACTTTCATCTACAGTATAGACCCTGTCCCTGTACTGGGCATAGTAGCTGGGGTCTTTTTCTATTATCTCAACTCTTATCTCATCTGGGAGTATTTTCTTTATCTTAGCATTTTCTATTCGGATATCCTCTTCTAGTATTTCTTCGACTGCTTTAGGATCTACATCCCATATATATTCACCTATGACAGTTCCCATTTGTTTTTTTACTTCCCTTTGGGTTAGGTTTAAGTCTCCGAAAATCCAAACTTTTTCGACCCTGAAGATGTCTCGCTGAAGAAAGATCTGGTCCATATAAAAAAATGCAGCAGCAAACAAAAATAGCAGTATAATTTTAAAAAATACCTTCATTTTTTCTCCCCAGTTTCAACTATATTTTAAGATAATATAACATTTTTGTGAGTTTTTTGTAAATTATTGTATTATTTTTTTTACCAAATCGTCAAAAGTGTAGCCTTTGAGAGTTGCTAATTTTGGAACAAGGCTTGTTTCTGTCATTCCAGGACATGTATTTACCTCCAGAAAATACACCTTCCCGTCTTTCAAAATAAAGTCACTCCTAGAGACTCCGGATAAAGCTAGCTCCTGGTGAATCTTTTTTGAAAAGACCATTGCCTCTTCATAGACCTCATTTGAAACTTTTGCCGGATATTCATACTCTGTCATTCCTACAGTATATTTTGACTGAAAATCATAAAGTCCGGATTTTGGAGTTATTTTCAGTACCCCTAGAGGTTCCCCGTTTAAGACTCCCACTGTCAGTTCCTCTCCAGATACAAATTCCTCAATCAATAAATTTTTACCTTCCAGGTTTTTTTCGGCTTTTTCTACGTCCTCTATACTCTTGCAGATGTACAGTCCCACACTAGAACCCTCAGTGGTAGGCTTCACAACTACAGGAAAGGAAACTATCTCAGTTTTGTCTCTGTAGCTTTTAGGAATCCTTATTCCCGCCTTTTCGGCTATAATTTTGGTCATATTTTTGTCCATAGCTATTGCACTAGGAGTCACCCCAGATCCTGTATACGGTTTTTTTATTATATCAAGAACTGCCTGTATCCTCCCGTCCTCCCCAAACTCTCCGTGAAGAGCCAGATACGCCAGATCATATTCGTTTTCTGTGAATGCTGCGAGAAGATTATCCTCCCTGAGTTCCACTCCATAAGCATCATAACCCTGTCTTATGAGACTTTCAAGTATCGCTTTTCCTGTTCTGAGAGAGATCTCCCTTTCAGAGGATACTCCCCCCATAAAAACTGCTATCTTCATAAAAAATGCTCCTTCTTTCTATTAATTTCTAACAATGATAATCTCTTCCTCTAATTCAATTCCGGAACTTTTCTTCACCCTTTCTTTTACTACCTCTATAAGTCCCAGTATATCATCAAATTTTGCATCCCCGTGGTTAACAATAAAGTTCGGATGCATCATAGACACCTGAGCCCCGCCTATTTTTTTCCCCTGAACTCCCGCATCTATTATCAGTTTCGCAGAAAACAATCCGTCAGGATTTTTGAAAGTACTTCCAAGATTGGGCAGATTTAGGGGATGTCTTTCATTTCTTTTAGACATTATTTCCTCTACTTTATTTCTATCAAAACCTTTTTCAAATTCAAATACAGTACTTAAAACAATCCACTTTCTGTCCTGAATCTCTGTTTTTCTGTATGTAAAATGAAGATCTTCTTTTCTAACTCTTCGTATTTCCCTGTTTTCATCTACTACTTCTATCTCTTTTATGCAGTCAAATACCTCAGTTCCGTAAGCTCCACCGTTCATATAAACCAGTCCGCCTACACTACCTGGTATCCCAGCAAGGTTTTCAAGACCTGAATAATCTTTTTCAGCCATATACTCTATAAGCTCTTTAAAGTCAAAGCCGGCTTCTACTTCTACAAGATTATTTCCTAACTCCTTTATACCTTTCAGTTCTTTTAGAGATATAAAAGTCTTATCTAGCTCTCCATCTGAGATAAGGGTATTGGTTCCGTTTCCTATTAAAAATGTGTTTTCCCTCTCTTTAAGAGCTTCTATTATCTCATTTTTTTCCTCAATAATTATCAGTTCCTTTGCTATTCCACCTATTTTCATGTTGGAATACTCTTTCATGTGGTGATATTCTAAAATTTTCATTTATTTTACCTTTCCAGATTCTTTGTTATTTTGTGAGCTATTCCCGATATACTTCCCGCTCCCATGAAAATAAATACTGTCCCATTTTCTTTATCTTCTAAAAGAATAGAGATATTATCTTCGTTCTTTTCCACTCTTATATTTTGGTGCCCGGTTTTCTCTGCTAATTTTTCTACTCCTACGCCAAATTCATCCTTTTCTCCTGCAGAATAAACAGGCAGAAGAACTACCTCATCGGCATTGTCAAATACACCTTTAAATTCTTCTAGAAGAAACTTAACTCTACTATATTTATGAGGTTGAAATACCGCCACAATTTTCCCCTTCTCTATACTTCTTGCCCCTTGCAGGGTTGCCTTGATCTCTGTAGGGTGATGGGCGTAGTCGTCTATTATTTTCACATTTTTATCATAAAGGATGTCGTATCTTCTTTTGGCTCCTTTAAAAAACTTAAGCATTTTTTTCATCTCTTCTTTTTCTACCCCAAATTTATAAGCAAGATAAATCACTGGAAGAGAGTTTGACACATTGTGTTCACCAGGTACGGACAAAACAAAAGTTCCAAGGTCCTCTCCGCATACAGTTACCTCATAGTGAATTTTTGAATTCTCCACCCTTATGTTTGAGGCATATATATCTGCACTCTCGTCTCTTAGACTATAGCTTTTTATTTTCTCTTTTCCCTGAATTAGTTTTCTGATATTTTCACAGTCTATATTTACGATAACCTCGTCTTTTGTCTTACCTATAAACTCTATAAATGATTTTTCTATATTTTCAAGGGACCCGTGGTTTTCTAGGTGATCTGCCTCTATATTTGTTATTATTGAAGTAAAAGGATTAAGATACAGAAAAGAGTTGTCACTTTCATCTGCTTCGGCTATGAATAACTTCGAGCTCCCTGCCTTGGCATTTGAATTTATCTCTGGAAGTATTCCTCCTACTACAATGGTAGGGTCAAGTGAAAGCAACGCAGCTCCTAGCATAGAGCTAGTGGTTGTCTTACCGTGAGTTCCGGCGACCGCTATACCCTGCTCTTCGTTCATGAGAAGTGCTAAAAGCTCCCCTCTTTTTATTACCTCTATACCATTTTTCACTGCATAGTCATACTCTGAGTTTCCCTCTTTTATAGCACTTGATCTTACCACCAGGCTGCATCCCTTTAGATTGCTGCTGCAGTGGTATCCAAATATTTCTATCCCCATTTTTTCCAGTTCCTCTGTCCGGTGGTTTCTGTTTAGGTCTGCTCCCACCACTTCATAGCCTTTATTTCTCATGACTTTTGCAAGTCCACTCATTCCGATTCCATTTATTCCTATAAAGTAAACTCGTTTCATTTTGTCCCCCATATATCCATAGCCTTCACTATTTTTTCTGCAGCCCTGTCTTTTTTTAGGACCTTTATCCTGGCTCTTATTTTAGCCAATTCAACATCATCTTTTATGAGATCCATAGCTCTCTCTATGGCAGTATCCGCCTCTGAATTTTTGTAGATATATGCCACTCCTGCTTCCTCGAGTATTTTAGCATTTTCATACTGACCCACCTTAATAGACTGGTACGGGATCAGTATCGATGGTTTTTCCATTGCTATGAGTTCAGAGATGGTAAGGGCACCTGCACGGCACACTACAAGGTCTGACACAGCCATTATGTTCGGCATATTGCTAAAATATGGTTTTATTACATCATTGGGCTTGTATTTATTGAGATTTTGATTTATTGTTTCAAAGTGATTTTCACCGGTAGCCCAGTATATCCTTATTTTTTTCTCTGCCAGTGTTCTCTCCCATTTTGAAAGTATGGCATCATTTATACTTTTAGACCCTAGACTTCCCCCTGTTATAAGAAGTACCTTTTCATCTTCTTCTATTTTCAATCTTTCCCTCTCTATTTTTCTGTTTACCATATAGACCTCATTTCTCAAGGGGTTCCCTGTTACTTTAAGTTTTTTATGGTATTTTATAGGAAGATCATCATAAGTTTTTTCAAAAGCAAGAAAACTCATCTTGGCAAACCTATAAAACAGTTTATTTGCAAATCCCAGGTTTGCATTTTGTTCCTGGAGATATATTTTCTTCCTTAATATTATACCTGCTAAAATTGCAGGAACAGAAATGTAATTTCCAAATCCCATTATGGCATCTGGTTTTTCCTTTCTGACTATTCCTATAGCTTTTACGATACTCTTCGCCATTTTAAAAACGGAGGCTATGTTTTTCAGTGGTTTTATGTCTAAACCTATAAATTTATATCCCTCTTGAGGGATCATATCCTTTTCCATTCTGTGGATAGTACCTACAAATAGGGGATCTACTCCTCTTTTTTTTAATTCTCTAGCTACAGCAAGAGCAGGATATATGTGTCCCCCTGTTCCTCCTGTTGTTAGGATGACTTTTCTCAAATTTTTTCACCTGCCGTAAAATATTTTTTTACCAACTCTTTAAATATTTTTCCCCTTGCTTCAAAATTTTTAAACTGGTCAAAACTGGCCGTAGCCGGGGATAAAAGTATATTGTTTTTTTCACAAACATCTATCGTCTTTTGAATTAAACTAACACTGTTTTCCAAATTACCAGCTCTTATGATCTTAGCTTCCGGATATCCACCCTGAACCAGTTCCTGTTCTAACTTCTCTGCTAGTTCTCCTATAAGGTATACAGTACTTACGTGGCTTTTGATCGCATCTACAAGAGGTTTAAGGTCAAGCTTCTTGTCCACCCCGCCGCATATTAGGATGCACCCGTGATACGCCTCTATGGCCATCTTAGAGGATTCTATGTTTGTTCCCTTAGAATCATTTATAAAGATTGTGTCTCCAACCTCTAAAAACCTTTCCATCCTGTGTTCAAGAGTTCCTGTATTATAAAGAAATTCTCTCAGTTTTTCCTCGTCCAGACCGATTATCTCAGCGACTGCCCCTATAAACAGAATATTTTCCAGATTATGTCTTCCTTTAAGACTAAGTTTCTTCTCACAGATGATATTTTTCCCATTATATACCACCCATCCGCCCTTGGGATATAGGTCACATCCGCTTCCACCGTCTAGAGATACCTTCAAGATATCTGCATTTATCTTATCTAGTCTCTTAGATGATTCCTGGCAATTCATATTTGTTATAAAATAGTCGCCAACTTCTTGTCTGACAGCTATATTAAATTTTGTGTCATAATAGTCTTCTGCTTTTTCATATCTGTCCAAATGATCCGGGGCTAAGTTGATCACCATGGCTATATCAGGTCTGAACTCCTTTACATTTTCAAGCTGGTAAGAGCTTAACTCTAGGACTATATAGTCAAGATCTGCATCTTCTGCAACAAGGTCTGCAAAAGACCTTCCTATGTTTCCTGCAAATTCACATCTATACCCAGAATACTGAATCAGTTCTTTTATTTTAGTCGTAGTAGTTGTTTTTCCATTTGTTCCCGTGACAGCTATAAGCCTTGGATGCTTCACTTTTTTCTTCATATATCTATAGGCCAGCTCTACCTCATCTATTACAGGTATATTCAATTCAAAGGCTTTTTTTACCAGTTCTGTATAGGGAACCCCGGGGCTTTTTATAAATAAGTCTACACCTGGAAGAGTATTCATACCTTCTTCTGATGACATGGCCTTTTTATCGTCTACCAGCACCACTTTATATCCATTTTTTTCCAATAATTTCTTAGCGCCTAAACCGCTAATTCCCGCTCCAAAAACAAGGGCTTTATTCATCGACTTCATCTCCAACCAGTTTGATTTAATTAGATAAAAACAATACTTTTCTTTGAAAAATAACCCAAGAAAAATATTTTTCCTACCTTACAATTATAACCACGGGAGTTCCCGTGGTTATTGCTTTTAAAATATACCTCTCATTTTTACTACCCCGAGGGCCGCTATTCCACACATAAGGGCAACGATCCAGAACCTCATAGTTACCTTTGTTTCAGGGAGTCCGTCTAGTTCAAAATGGTGATGTATAGGGGCCATCTTAAATACACGCTTTTTTCTGACTTTAAAAGACCCTACCTGAATTATTACAGAGCAGGCCTCTATTACAAACACAAGTCCAACTATAGGAAGGAGAAGTTCCTGTTTCAAAAATATCGCCACAAGACCCAAAATTCCTCCAAGTGTTAGAGAACCTGTGTCCCCCATAAATATCTGGGCTGGATAAAAATTATACCACAAAAAACCTAAGCCTGCGCCTATCATGCTTGTGAGGTAGACAGTCATCTCTCCAGCACCGCTTATATAATATAGATTCAGGTATTGACTCAGCTCTATATGACCGGTAAAATAGGCCACCGCTCCCAAAATTGCCGATGCTATAATTACAGGCATTATCACCAGTCCATCTAGACCGTCTGTTATATTTACTGCATTGGAAGTTCCTGTGAGTATTAATATTATAAAAAGAAGCATAACAAAGGCTCCTAAATATACAAGGGGTCCAGAAAGTACAGGATTAATTATAGAAAGGTCTAGGACTTTGTCTCCAGTCAGACCCATTTTCAGTATAAATCCCCAGGCCAAAAGTGCTATAGCACCCTGCCCCATCATCTTCTTCTTTCCAGAAAGTCCCTTTTTACTTTCTGTAAATTTTTTATAATCGTCTACAAATCCTATGGCACTAAAAAGTACCATGCATAGCAAAAGCATCTCTATAAATTTATTTCCCAAATCCGATATTATTAAATTGGTTATTACCATAGATCCCACTATAAGGACTCCTCCCATTGTGGGGGTTCCTTTTTTAGAAAAGTGGCTTTCCGGTCCCTCTTCTCTTATCGATTCACCCATTTTGTTTCTTTTCAGAAACTTTATAAAGGGTTTTCCAATTAAAATTACTATCACAAAAGAAATTATGAATCCTAAAAAAGCCCTCAGATATATTGATTTAAGCCATGCCAAAGTATCAATATTTTTTGCAAGATAATAAAGCATTTAATTCTCCTCGTTATTTAATTATTTCCTCTAATTTCATTCCTCTAGATCCCTTTAGAAGTATAACTGATTTTTCTTTTATTGACTCTATTTTTTCAGAAATTGAATCTTTATCTTTAAAATAATAGACTCTTTTATCTTCCCGGCATACTGACCAAAGGTTTTTCATCTCTCTTCCATACAAGAATATATATTCCGCTTTGGATCTAATCAGGTAATCTTTTATATTCTTATGATACTCTCCACTTTTTTCTCCTAGTTCAAGCATATCTCCCAATACAATTATTTTACAGGCTCTTTTATTGTATAACTTGTCAAAGGTTTCAATAGCAAGTTTCATAGAAGTAGGGTTGGCATTATAGGCATCATTTATATATAGTTTTTCACCTTTTTCTATTTTCTGAAACCTCATTGGAGTAAGTTCTACTTCTTCGAGGCCTTTCTCTATTTCAGACAGAGATAAGCCCATTTTCAAACCCAAGACTACTGCAAATGAGGCATTTATAACATTGTGCTCCCCATTTATAGGTATCCGATAGCTTTTCCCTGCAAGTTTAAACTCAGCACCCCTATCATTTTCAATAAACTCTGATATTTTAAAGGTATTTTCATTGCCGTACCCTACTTTTGTTCCGGGAATATTTCTTAGATAATAGTCATCTCCGAATATAATTGTGTTTTCACTGTGAACGTACTTCAATAATTCTCCCTTAGCTTTAAAAACATTTTCCTTGCTTTTAAGATACTCCAAGTGGGACTCTCCTATATTTGTAATGATCCCGTAGTCTGGAAGTGCTACATTACACAAAAGATCTATCTCCCCAAAACCACTCATTCCCATCTCAAGTACCAGTACTTCATCCTCTGGTTGGGCTTTAAGAATAGTATAGGGCAACCCTATGTGGTTATTGTGATTACCTTGTGTTTTTTTTGTTCTAAATCTTTGTGATAAGACAGAATAAACCATATCCTTGGTTGTTGTTTTACCATTACTTCCTGTTATTGCCACTACCTTTGTTTTATTGCTTTTTCGGTAGTCTTTTGCTAATTTTTGCATAAAGCTTATGGTATCTTCTGTGAAAATAGACTTTTCATCTGTGATCAATAACTCTTCGCTGTCATACACGACCAGTGCCGCATCATTTTTTATAGCTTCTTCCACATGGTTGTTTCCGCCTTTTATGGCAAAAAAAAGAGAGCCTTTTTTAACCTCTCTGCTGTCCATGCAGATATCCTCTATATCCACGCTCTCTAGTATCTTTTTTTTTGGAAAATAATCTCTTAGCAAATCTATAATTTTCATTTAATTTACTCCTTGATTATATCATTTTTATTTTTGGCGACTAACTAATGTTGTGCTCCTCTTGAAATTTCAAGGCAAAATCATATAGTGAATCATATACTTCAGTAGTAGTCCCTGCCTTGAACTCCTCTTTTTTTCCGTGTCCTGTTCTAACCAGAATACCTCTCATCCCTAAATTTTCTCCGGCTTTTACGTCCGACAGCTTATCCCCCACTACCAGAGACTTACTGAAGTCTATATCTAGGTCTCTCTGAGCCTTTAAAAACATTCCGGGTCCAGGCTTCCTGCAGTCACATTTTTTATTGTACTTTCCTATGCCTTTATCAGGATGGTGCGGACAATAATAAAAGGCATCTACTCCTCCCCCTGTTTCCAGTGATTTTTTTTGAAGAAAACTGTGAAGATTTTGCACATCTTCTTCTGTATAATATCCTCTTGCCACTCCAGACTGGTTAGTTACAACTACTACCAGATATCCCAGTTCCTTGAATATTTTTATAGCTTCTAAAGCCCCAGGTTCAAATTCAAAGTCCTCCACTCTGTAAAGATAATCTTTTTCTATGTTTATATTTCCGTCTCTGTCCAAAAAAATACACTTTCTCATAGGGCTCCTCTTTAAAATTGGTCATCTTATTTCTTCATAAATACTAAAATATTAACATTCATCCAACTTTTCAATTATATCGGATTTTTGATTTTTTTTCAATTAAAGCCTTTATTTATGAGAAATTATTCCAAAAAATAAAAAAAAGCTTGGCAAGTACCTATCCTCCCGGAGGGCTGCCCCTCAAGTACTTTCAGCGTATGCAGGCTTAACTTCTGGGTTCGAAATGTGACCAGGTGTACCTCTACAGCTATTCTCACCAAGCTATATATAAAAATTTTATTATTTTGTAATGGCGCTTCCAGCTGGACTCGAACCAGCGACAACGCGATTAACAGTCGCGCGCTCTACCAACTGAGCTATGGAAGCACATATATAAAAGCTTGGCAAGTACCTATCCTCCCGGAGGGCTGCCCCTCAAGTACTTTCAGCGTATGCAGGCTTAACTTCTGGGTTCGGAATGTGACCAGGTGTACCCCTACAGCTATTCTCACCAAGCTGTTATCTAACTATCAATTCTGCGCATGAAATAATCCACACTCAAATTAACATAAGATATCATATTTCATTGTCTGCCATGGGCATTCAAAACTATATAGTAGATTTAGGTTAAGACTTCGACATATTAGTATTGGTCAGCTAAAAACCTCACGGTCCTTACACCCCCAACCTATCAACCTCCTGGTCTCGAAGGTGTCTTAGTTCATATAGAACAGAGTACTTATCTCAAAGCTGGCTTCCCGCTTAGATGCTTTCAGCGGTTATCCGTTCCAAACGTGACTACCCAGCTGTGCCACTGGCGTGACAACTGGTACATCAGAGGTTTGTCCATCCCGGTCCTCTCGTACTAAGGACAGATCTTTTCAATACTCTTGCGCCTGCAGTGGATAGGGACCGAACTGTCTCACGACGTTCTGAACCCAGCTCACGTACCGCTTTAATGGGCGAACAGCCCAACCCTTGGGACCTTCTCCAGCCCCAGGATGCGATGAGCCGACATCGAGGTGCCAAACTTTGCCGTCGATATGGACTCTCGGGCAA
The DNA here is from genome assembly GCF_963668515.1 of uncultured Ilyobacter sp. Taxonomy (NCBI): domain Bacteria; kingdom Fusobacteriati; phylum Fusobacteriota; class Fusobacteriia; order Fusobacteriales; family Fusobacteriaceae; genus Ilyobacter; species uncultured Ilyobacter sp. Next base: position 491,156 of record NZ_OY764865.1, read on the forward strand.
AATCAGCCTGTTATCCCCAGAGTAGCTTTTATCCGTTGAGCGACGACCCTTCCATTCGGAATCGCCGGATCACTATGTCCTGCTTTCGCACCTGCTCGACCTGTCAGTCTCGCAGTCAAGCTCCCTTATGCCATTGCACTCTTCGGTTGATTTCCATCCAACCTGAGGGAACCTTTGAACGCCTCCGTTACTCTTTCGGAGGCGACCGCCCCAGTCAAACTGCCCACCTAGCACTGTCTCCATGGCTACAAACCACAGATTAGAATTCCAAAATTACGTGGTTGGTATTCCACCAGCGACTCACACACAGCTAGCGCCATGTCTTCATAGTCTCCCAACTATCCTATACACGTAATGCCAAAACCCAATACCAAGCTACAGTAAAGCTTCATGGGGTCTTTCCGTCCTACTGCAGGTAACCGGTATCTTCACCGGTAGTACAATTTCACCAGGCCTCCCGCCAAGACAGCTCTCAAGTCATTACACCATTCGTGCAGGTCGGAACTTACCCGACAAGGAATTTCGCTACCTTAGGACCGTTATAGTTACGGCCGCCGTTCACCGGGGCTTCAATTCGGAGCTCTCACTCCTCCTCTTAACCTTCCGGCACTGGGCAGGTGTCAGCCCATATACATCGCCTTTCAGCTTAGCATAGACCTGTGTTTTTGCTAAACAGTTGCTTGAGACTTTTCACTGCGGCCACCAATCGCTCAAGTTCGCTTGTAACTATCACAATCAGCGGCACCCCTTCTCCCGAAGTTACGGGGCCATTTTGCAGAGTTCCTTAGCGAGAGTTAGCCTGTACGCCTTAGGTTTCTCACCCTGAACACCTGTGTCGGTTTCGGGTACGGGCGGTTATAATTTAACGTTTAGAAGCTTTTCTCGGCAGCGTGGGATTTGCGCCTTCGTCCTAAGACTCCGCGTAACACCTCAGATCTAACCTGGCGGATTTTCCTACCAAGTCACCCTACATGCTTGCACATGGACAACCGTCGCCATGCGCGCATACCCTTCTGCGTCCCTCCATCACAAACTATAACCGGCGCAGGAATATTAACCTGCTTTCCATTCGCCTACGCAATCTAGCCTCGGCTTAGGTCCCGGCTTACCCAGGGAAGACAAACTTTACCCTGGAACCCTTGTTCTTCCGGCGAGGGGGATTCTCGCCCCCTTTCTCGCTACTCATTCCTGCATTCTCACTTCTGATACCTCCAGGGTCCCTTATCAGTTCCCCTTCAACGGCCTACAGAACGCTCTCCTACCAATCCAACTTAAAAGTTGAATTCCACGACTTCGGTTTATAGCTTAGCCCCGTTACATTGTCGGCGCAGAGACTCTCGACCAGTGAGCTATTACGCACTCTTTAAAGGTATGGCTGCTTCTAAGCCAACCTCCTGGTTGTTACAGAATCTCCACCTCCTTTCCCACTTAGCTATAATTAGGGACCTTAGTCGGTGGTCTGGGCTGTTTCCCTTTTGACCATGGATCTTAGTACCCATAGTCTCACTCCTAAGCTCTAGAACTATGGTATTCGGAGTTTGATTGATTTCGGTAAGCGGTACGCCCCCTAGACCATTCAGTGCTCTACCCCCATAGTTGAACGCTTAAGGCTGCACCTAAATGCATTTCGGAGAGAACGAGCTATCTCCTGGTTCGATTGGCTTTTCACCCCTATACCTACCTCATCCCCCGGCTTTTCAACGACGGTGGGTTCGGACCTCCACTGTGTCTTACCACAGCTTCATCCTGGACAGGCATAGATCACCAGGTTTCGCGTCTACGACCAGCGACTGTATCGCCCTATTCAGACTCGGTTTCCCTACGGCTCCGTTATACTTAACCTTGCCACTGATCGTAACTCGCAGGATCATTCTCCAAAAGGCACGCCATCACCCCTAAAGGCTCTGACCGCTTGTAAGCACACGGTTTCAGGTTCTATTTCACTCCCCTCCCGGGGTTCTTTTCACCTTTCCCTCACGGTACTATTCACTATCGGTTAACAAGAGTATTTAGCCTTACGAGATATGGTCCTCGCGGATTCACACAGGGTTTCACGTGTCCCGTGCTACTCGGGATAGAACACACAACTTAAAGAGTTTACCTGTACGGGGCTATCACCCGCTACGGCGGAACTTTCCAATTCCTTCCAGTTACGTCTTTAAAATTGCCGGATACCTTGTAGTTCTCCTGGCGTTCTTCCCACTACCCCAATACAGCAACGGCTACATCCTTGACACTGTATTGGTTTAGGCTCTTCCCCGTTCGCTCGCCGCTACTTAGGGAATCGTTTTTACTTTCTCTTCCTCGGGTTACTTAGATGTTTCAGTTCACCCACTTACCTCTTTCGCGCTAGATCTTCAATCTAGCAGGTTGCCCCATTGGGAAATCTGCGGATCAATGCTCAATTGCAGCTAACCACAGCTTATCGCAGCTTATCACGTCCTTCATCGGCTCTTGTTACCTAGGCATTCTCCGTGTGCCCTTAATATCTTAACCTAAATTGTTCATCAGCTAACTCTCTTTCTTGACATTTTTTACTTCGAATGAAATAAATTCATTCTCGAAAATTTCGTCAGAAAAAAAATTTAATGTTGATTTCTCTACTATATAGTTTCCAATGTCCATCTTAGTAATTATTCAAACCCTTACAGGAAAGAACAATACCAAATAAATAGAGAAGGTTGTCTGTGCTCCTTAGAAAGGAGGTGATCCATCCGCACGTTCCCGTACGGATACCTTGTTACGACTTCACCCCAATCGCTAATCACACCTTAGGAACATCCCTCCCGTAAACGGGTTAGGCCTGCTACTTCAGGTGCAACCAACTCTCGTGGTGTGACGGGCGGTGTGTACAAGACCCGAGAACGTATTCACCGCGACATTGCTGATTCGCGATTACTAGCGATTCCAACTTCACGCAGTCGAGTTGCAGACTGCGATCCGAACTAAGAACAACTTTCTGAGATTGGCTCCCCCTCGCGGGATCGCTACCCTCTGTATTGTCCATTGTAGCACGTGTGTAGCCCAGCCCATAAGGGGCATGATGACTTGACGTCATCCCCACCTTCCTCCTGCTCGTCGCAGGCAGTCTCGCATGAGTCCCCAACTTAATGATGGTAACATACGATAGGGGTTGCGCTCGTTGCGGGACTTAACCCAACATCTCACGACACGAGCTGACGACAGCCATGCACCACCTGTCACCAAGTTCCTCCGAAAAGGCACCTAAGCATCTCTGCTTAGTTCTTGGGATGTCAAGGGCTGGTAAGGTTCCTCGCGTTGCGTCGAATTAAACCACATGCTCCACCGCTTGTGCGGGTCCCCGTCAATTCCTTTGAGTTTCATACTTGCGTACGTACTCCCCAGGCGGATCACTTATCGCGTTAGCTTGAGCACGGAGGTTCGACCCCCCACACTTAGTGATCATCGTTTACGGCGTGGACTACCGGGGTATCTAATCCCGTTTGCTCCCCACGCTTTCGCGCTTTAGCGTCAGTATTCATCCAGTGAGCTGGCTTCCCCATCGGCATTCCTACAAATATCTACGAATTTCACCTCTACACTTGTAGTTCCGCCCACCTCTCTGATACTCTAGCCTTCCAGTTTCCAACGCAATACGGAGTTGAGCCCCGCATTTTCACATCAGACTTAAAAGGCCGCCTAGACGCGCTTTACGCCCAATAATTCCGGATAACGCTTGCGACATACGTATTACCGCGGCTGCTGGCACGTATTTAGCCGTCGCTTCTTCTGGTGGTACCGTCACTTTCTTCTTCCCACCTGAAAGCACTTTACGATCCGAAGACCTTCATCGTGCACACAGAATTGCTGGATCAGACTTTTAGTCCATTGTCCAATATTCCCCACTGCTGCCTCCCGTAGGAGTAAGGGCCGTGTCTCAGTCCCCTTGTGGCCGATCACCCTCTCAGGCCGGCTACCCATCATCGTCTTGGTAGGCCGTTACCCTACCAACTAACTAATGGGACGCAAAGCTCTCCTCTAGCGCATATAGCCTTTCATAGTTCCACGATGCCGCAGTTCCATAATATCCGGTATTAGCTGTCGTTTCCAACAGTTGTCCCAGTCTAGAGGGCAAGTTCTTTACGCGTTACTCACCCGTCCGCCACCGTACTATCACCCGAAGGTGAATTCCAGTCGACTTGCATGTGTTAAGCATTCTGTCAGCGTTCATCCTGAGCCAGGATCAAACTCTTCATTCAAAAAGTTTATTTAAATCTCTTACGAGATTATTAACACCTAACTGTGTCCAAAACATAGTTTTGAACCATTGTCATCTATGATGACGATTTTGACTTCCTTCTCTATTTAATTGCTAATGTCCTTTTGTTTGCCGAAAAACAAGAATGTTTACAAATATGTTTTTCAGTACTCAGCTGACTTATCATCTGAGTTTCTTCCGTCCTTTTCTCTCGCGGACAAGAAGTATAATAACATATCTATAAACTTCAGTCAACAGTTTTTTTATTTTTTTATGATTTTTATTTTAAAGTGGTCTTTGAACTTGAATTACTAAGTTTTAAGAATAATAATTTTGTAAATTAATTATTATTTACAACTAACTTAATTCCAAAAAATAAAAAAAGCTTGGCAAGTACCTATCCTCCCGGAGGGCTGCCCCTCAAGTACTTTCAGCGTATGCAGGCTTAACTTCTGGGTTCGGAATGTGACCAGGTGTACCCCTACAGCTATTCTCACCAAGCTGTTATCTAACTATCAATTCTGCGCATGAAATAATCCACACTCAAATTAACATAAGATATCATATTTTATTGTCTGCCATGGGCATTCAAAACTATATAGTAGATTTAGGTTAAGACTTCGACATATTAGTATTGGTCAGCTAAAAACCTCACGGTCCTTACACCCCCAACCTATCAACCTCCTGGTCTCGAAGGTGTCTTAGTTCATATAGAACAGAGTACTTATCTCAAAGCTGGCTTCCCGCTTAGATGCTTTCAGCGGTTATCCGTTCCAAACGTGACTACCCAGCTGTGCCACTGGCGTGACAACTGGTACATCAGAGGTTTGTCCATCCCGGTCCTCTCGTACTAAGGACAGATCTTTTCAATACTCTTGCGCCTGCAGTGGATAGGGACCGAACTGTCTCACGACGTTCTGAACCCAGCTCACGTACCGCTTTAATGGGCGAACAGCCCAACCCTTGGGACCTTCTCCAGCCCCAGGATGCGATGAGCCGACATCGAGGTGCCAAACTTTGCCGTCGATATGGACTCTCGGGCAAAATCAGCCTGTTATCCCCAGAGTAGCTTTTATCCGTTGAGCGACGACCCTTCCATTCGGAATCGCCGGATCACTATGTCCTGCTTTCGCACCTGCTCGACCTGTCAGTCTCGCAGTCAAGCTCCCTTATGCCATTGCACTCTTCGGTTGATTTCCATCCAACCTGAGGGAACCTTTGAACGCCTCCGTTACTCTTTCGGAGGCGACCGCCCCAGTCAAACTGCCCACCTAGCACTGTCTCCATGGCTACAAACCACAGATTAGAATTCCAAAATTACGTGGTTGGTATTCCACCAGCGACTCACACACAGCTAGCGCCATGTCTTCATAGTCTCCCAACTATCCTATACACGTAATGCCAAAACCCAATACCAAGCTACAGTAAAGCTTCATGGGGTCTTTCCGTCCTACTGCAGGTAACCGGTATCTTCACCGGTAGTACAATTTCACCAGGCCTCCCGCCAAGACAGCTCTCAAGTCATTACACCATTCGTGCAGGTCGGAACTTACCCGACAAGGAATTTCGCTACCTTAGGACCGTTATAGTTACGGCCGCCGTTCACCGGGGCTTCAATTCGGAGCTCTCACTCCTCCTCTTAACCTTCCGGCACTGGGCAGGTGTCAGCCCATATACATCGCCTTTCAGCTTAGCATAGACCTGTGTTTTTGCTAAACAGTTGCTTGAGACTTTTCACTGCGGCCACCAATCGCTCAAGTTCGCTTGTAACTATCACAATCAGCGGCACCCCTTCTCCCGAAGTTACGGGGCCATTTTGCAGAGTTCCTTAGCGAGAGTTAGCCTGTACGCCTTAGGTTTCTCACCCTGAACACCTGTGTCGGTTTCGGGTACGGGCGGTTATAATTTAACGTTTAGAAGCTTTTCTCGGCAGCGTGGGATTTGCGCCTTCGTCCGAAGACTCCGCGTAACACCTCAGATCTAACCTGGCGGATTTTCCTACCAAGTCACCCTACATGCTTGCACATGGACAACCGTCGCCATGCGCGCATACCCTTCTGCGTCCCTCCATCACAAACTATAACCGGCGCAGGAATATTAACCTGCTTTCCATTCGCCTACGCAATCTAGCCTCGGCTTAGGTCCCGGCTTACCCAGGGAAGACAAACTTTACCCTGGAACCCTTGTTCTTCCGGCGAGGGGGATTCTCGCCCCCTTTCTCGCTACTCATTCCTGCATTCTCACTTCTGATACCTCCAGGGTCCCTTATCAGTTCCCCTTCAACGGCCTACAGAACGCTCTCCTACCAATCCAACTTAAAAGTTGAATTCCACGACTTCGGTTTATAGCTTAGCCCCGTTACATTGTCGGCGCAGAGACTCTCGACCAGTGAGCTATTACGCACTCTTTAAAGGTATGGCTGCTTCTAAGCCAACCTCCTGGTTGTTACAGAATCTCCACCTCCTTTCCCACTTAGCTATAATTAGGGACCTTAGTCGGTGGTCTGGGCTGTTTCCCTTTTGACCATGGATCTTAGTACCCATAGTCTCACTCCTAAGCTCTAGAACTATGGTATTCGGAGTTTGATTGATTTCGGTAAGCGGTACGCCCCCTAGACCATTCAGTGCTCTACCCCCATAGTTGAACGCTTAAGGCTGCACCTAAATGCATTTCGGAGAGAACGAGCTATCTCCTGGTTCGATTGGCTTTTCACCCCTATACCTACCTCATCCCCCGGCTTTTCAACGACGGTGGGTTCGGACCTCCACTGTGTCTTACCACAGCTTCATCCTGGACAGGCATAGATCACCAGGTTTCGCGTCTACGACCAGCGACTGTATCGCCCTATTCAGACTCGGTTTCCCTACGGCTCCGTTATACTTAACCTTGCCACTGATCGTAACTCGCAGGATCATTCTCCAAAAGGCACGCCATCACCCCTAAAGGCTCTGACCGCTTGTAAGCACACGGTTTCAGGTTCTATTTCACTCCCCTCCCGGGGTTCTTTTCACCTTTCCCTCACGGTACTATTCACTATCGGTTAACAAGAGTATTTAGCCTTACGAGATATGGTCCTCGCGGATTCACACAGGGTTTCACGTGTCCCGTGCTACTCGGGATAGAACACACAACTTAAAGAGTTTACCTGTACGGGGCTATCACCCGCTACGGCGGAACTTTCCAATTCCTTCCAGTTACGTCTTTAAAATTGCCGGATACCTTGTAGTTCTCCTGGCGTTCTTCCCACTACCCCAATACAGCAACGGCTACATCCTTGACACTGTATTGGTTTAGGCTCTTCCCCGTTCGCTCGCCGCTACTTAGGGAATCGTTTTTACTTTCTCTTCCTCGGGTTACTTAGATGTTTCAGTTCACCCACTTACCTCTTTCGCGCTAGATCTTCAATCTAGCAGGTTGCCCCATTGGGAAATCTGCGGATCAATGCTCAATTGCAGCTAACCACAGCTTATCGCAGCTTATCACGTCCTTCATCGGCTCTTGTTACCTAGGCATTCTCCGTGTGCCCTTAATATCTTAACCTAAATTGTTCATCAGCTAACTCTCTTTCTTGACATTTTTTACTTCGAATGAAATAAATTCATTCTCGAAAATTTCGTCAGAAAAAAAATTTAATGTTGATTTCTCTACTATATAGTTTCCAATGTCCATCTTAGTAATTATTCAAACCCTTACAGGAAAGAACAATACCAAATAAATAGAGAAGGTTGTCTGTGCTCCTTAGAAAGGAGGTGATCCATCCGCACGTTCCCGTACGGATACCTTGTTACGACTTCACCCCAATCGCTAATCACACCTTAGGAACATCCCTCCCGTAAACGGGTTAGGCCTGCTACTTCAGGTGCAACCAACTCTCGTGGTGTGACGGGCGGTGTGTACAAGACCCGAGAACGTATTCACCGCGACATTGCTGATTCGCGATTACTAGCGATTCCAACTTCACGCAGTCGAGTTGCAGACTGCGATCCGAACTAAGAACAACTTTCTGAGATTGGCTCCCCCTCGCGGGATCGCTACCCTCTGTATTGTCCATTGTAGCACGTGTGTAGCCCAGCCCATAAGGGGCATGATGACTTGACGTCATCCCCACCTTCCTCCTGCTCGTCGCAGGCAGTCTCGCATGAGTCCCCAACTTAATGATGGTAACATACGATAGGGGTTGCGCTCGTTGCGGGACTTAACCCAACATCTCACGACACGAGCTGACGACAGCCATGCACCACCTGTCACCAAGTTCCTCCGAAAAGGCACCTAAGCATCTCTGCTTAGTTCTTGGGATGTCAAGGGCTGGTAAGGTTCCTCGCGTTGCGTCGAATTAAACCACATGCTCCACCGCTTGTGCGGGTCCCCGTCAATTCCTTTGAGTTTCATACTTGCGTACGTACTCCCCAGGCGGATCACTTATCGCGTTAGCTTGAGCACGGAGGTTCGACCCCCCACACTTAGTGATCATCGTTTACGGCGTGGACTACCGGGGTATCTAATCCCGTTTGCTCCCCACGCTTTCGCGCTTTAGCGTCAGTATTCATCCAGTGAGCTGGCTTCCCCATCGGCATTCCTACAAATATCTACGAATTTCACCTCTACACTTGTAGTTCCGCCCACCTCTCTGATACTCTAGCCTTCCAGTTTCCAACGCAATACGGAGTTGAGCCCCGCATTTTCACATCAGACTTAAAAGGCCGCCTAGACGCGCTTTACGCCCAATAATTCCGGATAACGCTTGCGACATACGTATTACCGCGGCTGCTGGCACGTATTTAGCCGTCGCTTCTTCTGGTGGTACCGTCACTTTCTTCTTCCCACCTGAAAGCACTTTACGATCCGAAGACCTTCATCGTGCACACAGAATTGCTGGATCAGACTTTTAGTCCATTGTCCAATATTCCCCACTGCTGCCTCCCGTAGGAGTAAGGGCCGTGTCTCAGTCCCCTTGTGGCCGATCACCCTCTCAGGCCGGCTACCCATCATCGTCTTGGTAGGCCGTTACCCTACCAACTAACTAATGGGACGCAAAGCTCTCCTCTAGCGCATATAGCCTTTCATAGTTCCACGATGCCGCAGTTCCATAATATCCGGTATTAGCTGTCGTTTCCAACAGTTGTCCCAGTCTAGAGGGCAAGTTCTTTACGCGTTACTCACCCGTCCGCCACCGTACTATCACCCGAAGGTGAATTCCAGTCGACTTGCATGTGTTAAGCATTCTGTCAGCGTTCATCCTGAGCCAGGATCAAACTCTTCATTCAAAAAGTTTATTTAAATCTCTTACGAGATTATTAACACCTAACTGTGTCCAAAACATAGTTTTGAACCATTGTCATCTATGATGACGATTTTGACTTCCTTCTCTATTTAATTGCTAATGTCCTTTTGTTTGCCGAAAAACAAGAATGTTTACAAATATGTTTTTCAGTACTCAGCTGACTTATCATCTGAGTTTCTTCCGTCCTTTTCTCTCGCGGACAAGAAGTATAATAACATATCTATAAACTTCAGTCAACAGTTTTTTTATTTTTTTATGATTTTTATTTTAAAGTGGTCTTTGAACTTGAATTACTAAGTTTTAAGAATAATAATTTTGTAAATTAATTATTATTTACAACTAACTTAATTCCAAAAAATAAAAAAAGCTTGGCAAGTACCTATCCTCCCGGAGGGCTGCCCCTCAAGTACTTTCAGCGTATGCAGGCTTAACTTCTGGGTTCGGAATGTGACCAGGTGTACCCCTACAGCTATTCTCACCAAGCTGTTATCTAACTATCAATTCTGCGCATGAAATAATCCACACTCAAATTAACATAAGATATCATATTTTATTGTCTGCCATGGGCATTCAAAACTATATAGTAGATTTAGGTTAAGACTTCGACATATTAGTATTGGTCAGCTAAAAACCTCACGGTCCTTACACCCCCAACCTATCAACCTCCTGGTCTCGAAGGTGTCTTAGTTCATATAGAACAGAGTACTTATCTCAAAGCTGGCTTCCCGCTTAGATGCTTTCAGCGGTTATCCGTTCCAAACGTGACTACCCAGCTGTGCCACTGGCGTGACAACTGGTACATCAGAGGTTTGTCCATCCCGGTCCTCTCGTACTAAGGACAGATCTTTTCAATACTCTTGCGCCTGCAGTGGATAGGGACCGAACTGTCTCACGACGTTCTGAACCCAGCTCACGTACCGCTTTAATGGGCGAACAGCCCAACCCTTGGGACCTTCTCCAGCCCCAGGATGCGATGAGCCGACATCGAGGTGCCAAACTTTGCCGTCGATATGGACTCTCGGGCAAAATCAGCCTGTTATCCCCAGAGTAGCTTTTATCCGTTGAGCGACGACCCTTCCATTCGGAATCGCCGGATCACTATGTCCTGCTTTCGCACCTGCTCGACCTGTCAGTCTCGCAGTCAAGCTCCCTTATGCCATTGCACTCTTCGGTTGATTTCCATCCAACCTGAGGGAACCTTTGAACGCCTCCGTTACTCTTTCGGAGGCGACCGCCCCAGTCAAACTGCCCACCTAGCACTGTCTCCATGGCTACAAACCACAGATTAGAATTCCAAAATTACGTGGTTGGTATTCCACCAGCGACTCACACACAGCTAGCGCCATGTCTTCATAGTCTCCCAACTATCCTATACACGTAATGCCAAAACCCAATACCAAGCTACAGTAAAGCTTCATGGGGTCTTTCCGTCCTACTGCAGGTAACCGGTATCTTCACCGGTAGTACAATTTCACCAGGCCTCCCGCCAAGACAGCTCTCAAGTCATTACACCATTCGTGCAGGTCGGAACTTACCCGACAAGGAATTTCGCTACCTTAGGACCGTTATAGTTACGGCCGCCGTTCACCGGGGCTTCAATTCGGAGCTCTCACTCCTCCTCTTAACCTTCCGGCACTGGGCAGGTGTCAGCCCATATACATCGCCTTTCAGCTTAGCATAGACCTGTGTTTTTGCTAAACAGTTGCTTGAGACTTTTCACTGCGGCCACCAATCGCTCAAGTTCGCTTGTAACTATCACAATCAGCGGCACCCCTTCTCCCGAAGTTACGGGGCCATTTTGCAGAGTTCCTTAGCGAGAGTTAGCCTGTACGCCTTAGGTTTCTCACCCTGAACACCTGTGTCGGTTTCGGGTACGGGCGGTTATAATTTAACGTTTAGAAGCTTTTCTCGGCAGCGTGGGATTTGCGCCTTCGTCCGAAGACTCCGCGTAACACCTCAGATCTAACCTGGCGGATTTTCCTACCAAGTCACCCTACATGCTTGCACATGGACAACCGTCGCCATGCGCGCATACCCTTCTGCGTCCCTCCATCACAAACTATAACCGGCGCAGGAATATTAACCTGCTTTCCATTCGCCTACGCAATCTAGCCTCGGCTTAGGTCCCGGCTTACCCAGGGAAGACAAACTTTACCCTGGAACCCTTGTTCTTCCGGCGAGGGGGATTCTCGCCCCCTTTCTCGCTACTCATTCCTGCATTCTCACTTCTGATACCTCCAGGGTCCCTTATCAGTTCCCCTTCAACGGCCTACAGAACGCTCTCCTACCAATCCAACTTAAAAGTTGAATTCCACGACTTCGGTTTATAGCTTAGCCCCGTTACATTGTCGGCGCAGAGACTCTCGACCAGTGAGCTATTACGCACTCTTTAAAGGTATGGCTGCTTC